>JAGWSK010000572.1 GCA_028869355.1 Alphaproteobacteria bacterium
CGCAAACTATGTCCTCGGACCGGTCGGGTTTCTGGAGAACGGCCCGGACGCGCCGGATCCCCAGGCGGCACCCGAGGAAATCGTGGAAGTGCTTGCCCTGGCCGGCCGTATCGCAGCGGCGCAGTCGGCTGCCAATGTCTGGCTGGCAAATCCGTTAACCGGCGTCTCTCTTGGCAACGACTATCGTTATTTTCCCGCCAACGCACCCGATTGGGCTTTTGGGACGGCGCTCTTCCAGCAAAATGCGCGCGAGGGTCTGGGTTGGATTGATCGATACTCGCCGGAAAAGGGTAACGCCAAGAATTTGATTCTCCGACTCCTGGCGGAAACCGGCGTTGCAGGCCTTGTTCTGTTCGCGGCGTTCTTTGTCCGCCAGACTTTGTGGATCCGGGCCACCGACCCGTATTTCGGCTGTTTCCGGTTGACCACCGCTGCGGCTGTGCTGTTCAGCGCCTTCAATCAGGACTCATTCGCCGACCCGATGCTGTGGATTCCGCTCGTGCTGTGTTGCGCGATGGGACGTCTGCAGGAAACCAACACCGAACCTGGCAAGACCGGCCTTCGTCTTCCAACCACCGCAGCCTCTGGCAACAGATGAAGCAGCGGCTTCGTATCGCCATCGTGCTGACGCGCGAACTGAATGTGGCGGGAGGCCGGCCGGCAGTTTTGCGGAATGTGATTGCGGCGCTCGCACAAGACCATGATCTGGAGATAATTCGGCTACGAAACGTGTTCGCATTGCGCAGTGCGATCGCGTTTGCGGGAGTGTTTGTTGCCTGGATTGCGAGCATCATGCGCCTGCGGCCACTGCCGTTGCAGTGCATGCTTTATGCCGGCCCGCGAGAAGTCAGTGCTGTTTGCACTCGCATAGCCAAAAGGCAGTTCGATGCCGTTTATCTCGATACGATCCGCTGCCACATGCTGCTCCGCGCAATCAGGACAGGATTGCGCAATGTGCACGTCGTAACCGATTTCGACGACCTGATGTCGCGGCGGATGTCGCTGATCCACGATCAGAACTTGCCGCTGCTGACGGGAAATGTTGCGGCGTCCGCTCCATCCTGGTTGAAGCGGGTTCTATCGGGACCTGCCGCCCGATTTATCAGTTGGTATGAGGCTGCTGCACTGCGACATTCGGAATCCGATGCCACGGTGCTGTCGGACGCCGTGGTTCTGGTATCACGCCATGAGCGCGACGAATTGCGGCGCCAGTTGCCGATTGCGCTGCACGCGAGGATTCACTGCATTCCGCCGATGATGCCACTGCGTTCGAGCCCGGGAAGCAGTCCCTCTCACCGCCGATTTGTTTTCATCGGCAGCGACCGGCTTTTGCAGAACAGAGCGGCAATCGATTGCCTCATCCGGATTTGGCGGCGCTTGTGCCCTTCCACGGTACTGCACATCTTCGGCGACCAATCCAGACCCATCCAACCGGCAGACGCTGTGGTCTGGCACGGCGCTGTCCCCGACTTGTCGGAGGTTTACCGGCCGGGCAGCATTCTTCTGCTGCCTGCGCCATTCGGCGGCGGCTGCAAGACAAAAGTCGCGGAAGCGTGGTCGTTCGGCTGCCCGGTGCTGGGTAATCCGGCCGCTTTCGAGGGCTTCGATTTTGCCGGTTACCCGCTCAATCTGCCAGAGAACTCGTGGGACGAATACATCTCGCATCCGGAGGCATTTGATTCGATCTGGCAGGAAGCGGCGCAGGCAGGCCGGGATTTGGTCGCCGAGAATCTGTCGCCACACCGGTTTGCATCCGCCTGGGAGAGAATAATCAGGCCGCAAGCGCGTTGGCCGGCTCCGAAAGAACTGGCCTCCACAGCTGCGGCCCAGCTTGCCTTCAATGGTCCCGCGCCCGCGCCGGCAGCAGCTACAGAACGGCGGATCGGGGGTATTCTCGCGGAATAATCTCCGCTGGCACAACGTCCATGATGTAAAGCCCGGGGGCCGATGAGGTCACCGGACAGAGGGGCACAGATGCAACATTGCCGGGCACTGTCGATGCTCGAACGCCGCAGAACCCGATTAGCGGAGTCGCGCGAGACCTGCCGATGAGCAAATCGAATGAGTTTGCCGATGCACTTATTGCCTACCTTCCCGCGCTAAGGCGGTACGCGGTCGCGCTCGTGGGAAACGCTGCTCTGGCCGATGACCTTGTGCAGGACAGCCTCGAGCGTGCGCTGCGCCAGTCCACGCAACTGCGAGAGTTACAAAATATGCCGCGTTGGCTGCGTCGTATCCTGCACAATCGGTTTATCGACGAAATCCGAAAGAGCGGGGGACGGGGAGCACACGATGATATTGCAGATTTTTGCGATCACCCCGACTTGGCGGTCCAGGCGCTCGACAGCCTGGCAAACCGGGATTTTGTAAGAGCAATGAATGCGTTAAGCTTTGAACATAGGCAAATTCTCTTGCTCGTGGGACTGGAAGAGCTTAGCTATCGCTCTATTGCCGATGAACTTGGCATTCCCATTGGTACTGTCATGTCACGGCTGGCAAGGGCTCGGGAGCGGCTTCGCAGCTTGATGCAGGACGGTGGTGCGGAAATTCGTCCGTTTCCGATCGCGTTGAAAGAAGCGCGATGAGCGGCAAGGCGGGGATTGACGAACTCGAGTTGAACGCCTTCGTCGACGGCGAGCTTGATGTTGCGCGCTTGCGCTCCGTCCAGGAGGCAATTGACGGCGACAGGGACCTCACAGAACGCGTTACCGCAATCCAGACCGACAAGCTGCGCGTCCGGCAGATTTACGGACCATTGATCGATCGCAGCCTGCCCGCCGAATGGATAAGATTGACGCGCCATGGACGCGGCCAAGTGCACCTGCGCAGGACCGGTCCGATCGCAGCAATAGCAGCGGCATTGATCGTTTTCATCGCCGCTGCAAGTTATGCGGTCTACGACGTCCGGACCTCCTCGCAAGAGGAGGTCGTCCAAACCGCTCTTGATGCACGCGGCGCCGAATCGGTGCCGGTGAAGGTGATTGGAGTCGCTTCAGGCGGCAGTCGCCAGTACAACGGCGTCCTTGCCGCGGCAGTCGGTCTCGACGTCAAGGTACCCGACCTCGGAGCGCTCGGTTACCAGCTCGTGCAAATCCGGTTGTATCGCATTTCAGGCGCGGGCGCGGCCGAACTATCGTATCGAGATCGGCAAAATCGTCTGTTCACGCTCTATTTGCGTCATTCGGACGGCAGCGTGCGTTTCGACCAGTTCGCGCGCGCCGGCCTTCGGATCTGCGTTTGGCAGGATGAGGACCTCAGCACCGTCATGGCCGGCAACGTCACCACCGCGGCAATGCAGAGACTGGCCAGCCTCGCCTATACCGGCCTGACACTCTGACAGTTCATCAACGCACCGCACGCGAGGACATCGATCCCGGTGTAAACGTCGCTGGATTATGCGGTTCCGTCACCTTGTATGCCGTTCGCTCACCGTTGAACGCAAAGCCATAGACGTAGCCGCCGAGTTCAAGATCGTATACGAACTGGCTTCCCAGAATCACCGCGGGAATTTCCGGCATCAGATACATGGTGCCGTGCGCGAATTTCCATAGTTTGCCCGCGTCATCCCACGAGTCGCTGTAAACCGCGAGCCAGGTGTCTTCATCGAGATAGAGACGTCTGCGGCTGACCACGTCGTGTTGTCCTTTGGCCAGCGTTCCTTCGACAACCCACACGCGGTGCAGTTCATAGCGCAGATCGTCGGGATTCGCGTGCGCCGGTCCCAGGATTTCGGCAACCGGCCGCTGATACAGCCGATTGTTGTTGTACGGAACATATAGCTCCTTCTTACCCAGCAGCCTGAAGTCGTAGTGATCGAGCCCGCCGAAAAACAGGTAATATTCATCCATGCTTTGAAGTCCGTCCGTATCCGGATCCGGGACATCGTAGGAAATGGATGGCGCCCTGCGGACGCGGTGTTCGCCCGGCAGCAGCCGCCAGGCGGCAAAGTTGTACCGTTTGGTGTTGATCGGCTGCCAGTTCAGATAGCCCTGGCCGGCTTTCCTGGATGGCGCACTCGCCAATTGCAGCGTTTTGAAGTAATAGCCGCCGAAGGAATCCGGCTTCGCATCGCGATAGTAATACGGAAAATCGGCGATTTCCCTGTAGGTCACCGTTTGATCAACGGCGCCGTTTGAGGAGACCACGTAGGTGCTGACGTTGAGTTCGCGGGCGGGGCCCCAAAAAGCGAGCAGATGGTTCCAGATTGCTTCGAATCCGTCTTTCGGAATTGGAAACGGGATGCCACCCGCCGCACCCTGAACGCCGTAGGCAATTCCTTCCGGCGCCGCGTGGGCCGATGTCGCATTGCGGTAGATATTTTCATAGACCCAATCCGGCGCCGCTGCCGAGCGGTGCGATGGATAGATGTCCATGCGATAATCGGGATATTTGCGGAAGAGGAATTTCGCGCCCTCCGGCAACGTATCTTCATGACTGTGGAAATTCGCCGCAGTGATCGAGAACAACGGTTTCTCGTCAGCAAAAGGATCGGGCCTGATGTTTCCTTCCTGATATCCCGCCGGCACAGTTCTGTATCCCCCCGTCCAGGCCGGAATCGTTCCCGCAGAATTGCCGGCGCGGGTCGCGCCCACAGGTGTAAGGGTTGATCGAAGCGCGAGCGCATCTTGTTCGGGCACGGCGCTTTGCGCAATCGAACAAGCCAGCACGCCGAGCGTGACAAGGAAATTGCGAATTACGTTGTAAAGATTCAACGCACTCCACCTTTGCATTGTCCGGCGGTTGGCCCGGCCATAGATTGGTTAATTATAAGGTATATTTGCGGGCGGGCGGCAACCCCGAAATGATGTGCATGTGCGCGCGCAGCCTGGCAGGCGTGTTCCGGCCCGCCTGCCCGCGTGTCAATCGCGGCCTCGCCATAATGGCCGCGCTATGCGGGTCTATGGCGGAAAGTTCCGATATCCACGCAGATGAAATCTTCAGCACCGGCGGCCGGCCCGACCCGCCCAGGCTACCCGCGCGCGATCGACCCTCTACGGAGCCGGTATCAGCGGATATGCAAATCTTACGGCGCAACTCGGGTCCGCGTGTCACGCAGAACAGGAATGCGATCGCGAACATCGAATTTTTCGCAGTAAATTTGATTCGCCGGGGAATACCGTTCCGTCTCGCTGCGTCATCGAAACGGCAACAGTAGCCGAGAGCCTTTTGCGGGTGGCCGGTAGATCTGCCGCTTGCAGAATGTGCCGGCGGCAACATTCCATCGGAGCGGGGTATGCCAAGATCACTGACGCAAGCCGCAATTGATGACTTTCGAGAGCGCCTGCGCAGAATTGCAGTCGAGATGTTCGCCGAGGTCGGGCAGGACGGCTTCAATATGCGCGAGCTTGGGAAACGGGTGGGCGTCAGCGCAATGACGCCGTATCGCTACTTCAGCGACAAGGATGAGATTCTTGCTTCGATTCGAACGCAGGCGTTTGCGCGCCTGGCTGACCGCCTCGACGGTGCGTTGGAATTGGGCAGTTCGACAGCAGAAAAGGTCGCAGCGATAGGCAACGCCTATGTCGAGTTCGCCGGCCAGGAGCCGCTCTATTATCGGCTCATGTTCGATTTTTCCCGGCCAAAACGGAATTCCTATCCCGAGCAGGAATTTCAGGAAAACAGGGTACGCTCCGCGTTCACTTCCCTCATCCGTGGCCTGATGGCGCAGCATGAGCTCGATGGCGAACCCGAACGGATTGCACAGGTGCTATGGACAGCAATCCATGGCGCAATCGCGCTCGACCTTGCCGGACAGCCAATGAGTGGGCCACTTGAACTGATCAACGAGATGGTACGGCTGGTGGTCAGCGGATACCGCGCCAGTCCGGCATTGGGTCGCGACCAGGCGAAAAAGCGCCGCCGTGATTTCACGCTGCCACCGACGCGCAGACAACAATCCGTGCAATCCGATTGCGCACACGTCGTCACCGCCGAGTGATACTGCGGCTTCGTGTTGCCGTATCCCGCTCCCCTGTCCTTGGGGAGTGGTGACTGAGCCGGGGTCTTATCCCTCCCCAAGAGGCTCCAGCGGCCCCGGCTCTCCTTCCTATGCTGCCGCACATCGCTTTGGCGAGGTATTGACGATTTTGGAGCCTCGGCACGCTGGCCACGTGCACAAAACGAAGCGGATGATCGCTTCAACGGTTTTACAGGGTAAGTGATTCGACACACCGGAACAGCGAATCTTCGGGCGCGTTTTCCAGCAATTCAAAAACGAGGTGCCCGATGCCCGAATCCGCAGCTCGCAATGTTATGTCCACTGCGCTTCCGCGCCGGCGGATCATCATCGGCGGCACCGCTGTTGCCGTTGCATTGTTCTCTGCTCGCGCCCGCAGCCAGACTCCGAAAGTTCCGAAGGCGACTGCCGGGTACCAGGACGGCCCGAACAACGGTCAGAGTTGTAGCGGTTGCGGGCACTTCATGGCGCCGGCATCTTGCGCCCTGGTGGACGGCGCCGTCAGTCCGCAAGGCTGGTGCAAACTCTTCGCCGCAAAGACTTGATGACATAGCCGATTCCACGCGCACGCCGTTCCGACTCCGGAATGCACAACCAGCTAATTCCGGGGACACTATACTCAATAATTCGCGTTATAATGGCGTTGGTCGATTCGCACGTCCACGCAATGGCGTGTTGCTGCTGCACTACAGCGATTTGAGGGACGTGGAATCTCTGCTCGCGCCAAGCCGGGAACCAGCGCGACAGGGCTAATCAGCATCACGGGTTCGTCCTGCGACGAAGCAGCGTCGAGGATATTCGGAAACAAATGGCCCGGAGGCTCGAAACATGTCGCGCGCATTTGGACGGCGGCGGACCCGCTGGATGTATGTTCTCTTGATGCGAGCCTCCCGAACCGCCTCAGCATCACTCGCCTTCAGCAAGTAGCGATCCGATTTCCTGCTTCAGCCGTGGTAATTTGGCCTCGACCAAATCCCAAACCAGCGCATCGTCCACATCAGCATAGCCGTGGATCAGAATGTTCCTGAAAGCGATGATGCGCCGGTACTGTGAAATGCGATCCGCGGTCTGCTTATCCAATTTCGCCAACTGCGAGAGCGTATCGCCGATAATCTCAAACTCGCGCTCCACCGCTGCGCGCAGCATCTTATCCGCGCAGTAATCATCGTATGATTTGCCGCCCGTGAACTCTGTCAGCAGATCAATCGCCTGACTGATGTCGTGCAGGTATTTCCTGGCCTCAAGCCGCATAAACCAGCACTTTGGTTTGTTCGACCGCTTGGCGAAAATACGGATTGCGGATCGCCGACGACACGATCACATCGACTTGCCGATGAAACAGCCGTTCGAGATCTTCGCGCAATCCGAAATAGGTATCGGCGTAGGTACCGCGCGGCAGCGCCTCGAACTCCACGACGAAATCCAGATCACTGTCGGGCTGCAGGCGGCCAGTCGCTGCCGAGCCGAATAACTCAAGACGCCGAACGTGGTACCGCCGGCAGAGTGACTCGACTTCCGCTTCGTGTCCGGCCAGTGGGGCGACCATATCCTGTGATCCTGTCGCCCGTTGTAAGGACGCGCACCGGGCAGGATTCGAACCCACGACCCCCAGATTCGTAGTCTGGTGCTCTATCCAGCTGAGCTACCGGTGCGTATGCAGGCGTGCGCGGAAAGTAGTGAGCGGGTCAGCGGTTGGCAAGAAGGCTCGTTCCAACGGA
>JAGWSK010000573.1 GCA_028869355.1 Alphaproteobacteria bacterium
GAGCCGGATGAGACTGCGCACCATGTCGCCCTGGGCGTCGGCGATGAGTTTTTGCCCAATGAGATTGGTCAGCGCCGTCTCGCCGAAATTGAATCCGCCGCGCAGCAGAACAGTGACGACGATGGCAGCCGGAATGATCAGCACCATGTCGGCGCGCTTTTCGAGGAAGAGAAAGCGAACCGTGGGATCAATCAGCCAGGCGAGCAGGGCATAGGTGGCTGCGCCCCCGGCCATGCAGATCATCGCAAAGGTCAGGTTCAGCCTTTGCCGTCCGAGATAATCGCGCAAGAGTCGCCGTCCCAGGGCAAAATTGCCCTGCAGCGACAGCTTCGGTTTGGGACCCGCCGGATTCGCATTCATGCGTCAGGGTTTAGCACCTGAAGCGCCGCAGCACGAGATCACGTTTCGGGACGATAGTCCTTCAGACGCGCGAGGAGCTCGACATGAATCCGTGGTCCGGCGCAGATGACGCTTCCGTGCTCGGTATTTGCGCGGTTGTAGGCCAGCCGATTCCCATCGCGATCCGTCATTACCCCGCCCGCTTCATGAACGATCAGGTCTCCGGCGGCCACGTCCCAGTCGGATTTGCGCGTGAGTGAGAAAGTGGCGTCGAACTCGCCCGCTGCGACCAGCGCAATGCGATAGGCCGCGGACGCGCGCGTTTCCGAAGTCAGCGTATCCGGCCAGGGCGTTGTCCAGCGTGCCGGGTCCATCAGCTTTTGCTCGGCGAGGATTCGTGCTCCATCGAAGCCGCTGCGATCGCTCGCCGAAATCGCCGTGCCATTCTTTTTTGCGCCGGCGCCCTTGGCGGCCTCAAACATTTCGCCGGTGATGGGATTGAAAATCGCAGCCGAAACCGGGCGGCCCTGGCGGACGACGGCGGCCACGATGGTGAAATGCGGCCGCTGTTTGAGAAAGCCATAGGTGCCGTCAATCGGGTCGACGATAAAAACGAATTCGCGCTGCAGCCGCGCGGGATCATCCTCCGTCTCTTCCGACAGCCAGCCATATCCGGGCCGGGCAGACAGAAGCGTCTGTTTCAGGAAGCGATCGATTTCGATATCTGCTTCGGTGACCGGATTGCCGCGGGACTTGTTCCAGCTCCGGTATTTCCCGCCGTAATAATGCCGCGCGATTTCGCCCGCCCGCCGCAACACATCGGCGAGCAGGGCCGTGTCCGCGACAGAGTCAGGCGCCGGCAATCGTCATTCCGTCGATGCGAATAGTCGGCGCGTCGGTGCCATGGCGAAACACGAGGTCGTTTGCGGGCGTCAGCTTCCGATACATATCCTTGAGATTGCCAGCGATTGTGACTTCACTCACCGGATAGGCGATCACGCCGTTTTCGATCCAGAATCCCGCAGCCCCGCGCGAGTAGTCACCGGTGACGCCATTGACGCCCATCCCGATAAGTTCGGTCACATAAAGTCCGTCGTGGACGTCGGCCATGAGTTCTTCCGGCGTCAGCTCGCCCTTCTCCATGAACAGATTGGTGGTCGATGGCGCAGGCGGCCCGCCGGTCCCGCGTGAAGCATGACCGGTGGTTTGCAGGCCAAGTTGCCGGGCGGAAGCCGAATCCAGCAGCCATGTCGTCAACCTGCCCTGATCGATCAAAATGGTACGGCGATTGGCGACGCCCTCACCATCGAATGGCTTGGAACGCAAACCGCGCCTGCGATGCGGATCGTCGACGATGGTCACTCCGCGGGAAAACACTTCCTGGCCCAGGCGGTCTTTGAGGAAGCTGACACCGCGGGCTATGGCGGCGCCGGAAATCGCGCCGGCGAAATGGCCAAGCAGGCTGGATGCGACGCGCGGATCAAAAAAGACCGGCACGGATTGGGTCTTTGCCTTACGTGGCTTCAGCCGTTTGACCGCCCTCTCACCGGCGCGTTTGCCGATTTCGGCCGCGGGTTCCAGATCGGCCCCAAACCGCGCCTGCGTGTAATCGTAGTCGCGTTCCATTTCGGTACCATCGCCCGCGATGACGGAGGCCGAAACACTGCGGCTGGTCGCGCTGAAGCCGCCGACGAACCCTTCCGATGTCGCCAAAGTCACCATGCTGCGGCCATATTCGGCGCCGCCGCCCTCCGAATTGGTCACCCCGGGTACCTCCAGCGCGGCGCCCTCCGCATCGCGTGCCTGTTCCAGCAAGAGCACGGTCGAAGGTTCCTCCGGATCGTCGACGTCGAGTTCAGGGAACAAGGTCGCGAGCTTGTCGCGTGGCGCAAGACCGGCGAATTTGTCCTCAGGCGCCAGCTTTGCCATCGCAACTGCGCGTTCGGGCAGCGCGGCAAGACCGTCCTTCGAGAAATCGGTGGAGGAGACGAATGCGACCTGGCGTCCGACAAATACCCGCAAGCCGAGATCTTCCGATTCCGAGCGCTGGACATCTTCCAGTTTGCCCAGCCGATAGGACACGCCCTGGGAAATGGATTTGAACTCGACGCCATCGGCGGCATCGGCGCCGGCTTTCAGCGCGGCTTTCACCAGACGGTCGAGACGGTCGGCGGCGGTGGGGTCGGGAAGTTTCATGTCCAGAAAACCTGCAAGGGTTAGATCATCTTTCGGGATTGCGAACTTAATTGCCAGACCGGCGCTCAGGTTCCGCTGGCGCGGCCAAGGTGCGGGTGCAGCATCTGCTCATTTAGGGTCACCCGCCGGTTTTCCCAAATCTTTTGCCGCGAATCGATCCCTTTACCGCCGAATTTCAAAAATGGATGAAATAATCCCGGCCGACGAATCGGGGTGAAAGGAAATCGATGAGTGGCACCGGATGGCGTGCGCTCGTCAGGGCGAAGGGGGCATTTCGCCGGGAGGGACGGTTTCCGATTGCCGCGTATTCGGAGTTCATGCCGCCGCCCCGGGTCGGAATCAAACCGTCGGGGGCGTTCGAATATGAGTCGCCGTTCCTGGACGACGATCCGTGGGGTTGGCCGATCACGGTCAAGGAACAGCAACGCGAACTTGTCCCAGGGCTGCCTCTGATCGGGCGGCAGATTGTCGAGCACATGATGGCGCTCGCGGCTGTCAGCGGATCGCAGCACACCGGCTATTATTACTTCAAATCCAATCCCTACTGGCCGGGAATGCTGCACGGGCATGCGCCTGCTGGTGAGCGGCATGTGTTCCTTTCGCCCATAGCACTCTCCAAAACGCAGGACGATAAGGGCAGGGTGCGCTGGACCTTCTTTGGCGCCAGCAGTGATGGTCCGGCGAAGGCGTTCTGGCGCAGTTTTTTCCGTGCGCCCGACACCGAAATCGCGGAAGCGGAAGCTCTATGCAGCATACGGAGCATTGTTGGTTCAGTATTTGACCACACGCCGGACCAGTTGCGCGACTTGAAAGCACTGGGATTCCGCATTCGCCCCACCGGCGATCTGCCGCACCGGCCGGATTGGAATGACGATCCGTTGCCGAAATGGACGAAGGCACTCCTGCTGGACGAGACCGATCTCCATTCATGCCGGTATCTGTTGACCTTTACGCCATTCGCGATGCTGCCAGAGCCGCTTCAGAAGGCCTATTTGTCTGGGAATCTACATTTGTTGCCTTCGCCGGCGGGTTTGGCCTTCTGGGGTTCGCCGTTGATGTGGATCTTGGGTAAGAGCCTGCCTTACGCGGACCAAATCCTGCTGCAGCGCACGGTGGCGCGGCATGAAGGCAAGGGGGTCCGTGTGCCGCAATCGGGTTGGTTGCATTGCCGGCGGCCCGGCCATGCAGAGCACGATCCGGGTCTCGGTGCGGTGCACAACACGGTGCGGCGGACGCATCGCTGGCAGCGGGTATCGCGCACCGATGACGACACCGAGTTCGCGCGCGAAGACAGCATCCACGCTGCGCTGTTCAGCACCCATCCCGATGATGTGCGGCTGTACGGCAAGCCGATGGCGCGCAACGCGCAGATCTGGTCGAGCAAATTCGACGCCGTGCTGCACGGACCCACCGCCGGGCAGGCGGAAATTCAGGCCGCGATGAAGCGAATGGAGGAGGGCGGGTCGTTCGGCTATCGCTTCTTTTATCCACCGATGCAGGTTGGCGAGCATACGGTGTTTTGGCACCGGCCTCTGGTTGCATACTGGGATGCGCGGCAGCAGGCGCCGCGCATGATCGAATGTGGCCTGAACGGATGTCTCGCCGCGACACCGGCGAATGGTAATGGGCGCGTCGAACTGTGGCCGAGGATGGAAACAATCCAACCTCCCCCTGGCGCGGGCTGGAGGCCGTCGCACGACAGCGGAGCTGACGTGCAGGCCGAAAACGAAAAAGCGAAGCTTTTTCGGGTGGGGGGAGAACGTCGATATTTCCCCCACCCGCATTTCGCAAAGGGCGAAATGCGTGCCTCCCCTCAAGGGGGAGGCGATAAAAAGGCTCAGGTGGCCGACGCGCTTACCTTTGGGCAGACCGCAACGCGGGCGTTTGAAGTCGGCTATTGGAAAATGATCGCCGACCTTGCCGAAGGCCGTTATCTGAACAAGAACAGCGGCGATTGCGTGCGCGATTCGATTACCCAAAGACTGCTCCAGCATGCGAATTCCGATCTTGATCTGTTGGCGGAGCATCTGCTGCGTTATTACGGCCGGCTGATGACGCGCGCGAAAATGGCAGGGCGTGCGATGGCGGGGGATTTGCCGTTTCGCTGGCAGACGGATTTCGAATTTCCATGGATGGGCGGATGGCTGGACAATCAGCAGGGCCGCCGGTGCGAGCGCGACGTGATCACCGTCATACCGGGCCGGAACCGGACCGAGGCAGTGATCATGGCCGACCATTACGACACC
>JAGWSK010000574.1 GCA_028869355.1 Alphaproteobacteria bacterium
GGCGGAAGCATTCGTCGACGCCAGCATCCAAAAAGGCAATGCGATCCTGCGCAATGAATCGCTGGATCAGAGCGAACGCGATCGCGAATTCCGCGACTTTGTCCTTTCGATCACCGATATGAAGCGTGTCGCTTTGTTCACGTTAGGGCCCTATGCGAAGGACGCGCCCGGCGAGGCCGTTGCTGGTTTTGTAGCCGCGCTCACCGACTTCAATGTCGCCCTGTTTCGGAATGGCTTCAGGTCATATGCCCAAACAACCAGAGTTACCGGATCGGTGGTTCGCGCCGACGACGATATCATCGTGAATGCCGAAGTGGCGAATCCGGACGGCAAACCACAGCCGATGAAAATCGCATTCCGGGTCCGAAAAGACGACAAGGGAAGAAACATAATCCTGGATGTACAATTGTCAGGCGCCTGGCTGGCGGTTTCACAGCGTCAGGATTTTGACTCTTATCTCACGCTCAATGGCGGCGATATTTCAAAACTCTCGGGCGAGTTGCAAAAACATATCCCGAAATGAACTCTGCGGGCGCCGCGCCTGGCAAGCAGCCGTGCAAGTGAGATCGGCGGTTCGGGAAATCAGTCGTCGCGATAAACGCGTTCGCGGCGCTCGTGGCGTTCCTGCGCTTCCACCGACAGGGTCGCGATCGGGCGCGCATCCAGCCGCTTCAACGAAATCGGCTCGCCGGTTTCCTCACAGAAGCCGTAAGAACCATCCTCGAGACGGCGCAGCGCGGAATCGATCTTGGAGATCAGCTTGCGCTGACGGTCGCGCGTGCGCAGCTCAAGCTGCCGTTCGGCTTCGGTTGTGGCACGATCGGCGAGATCGGAGTTTGGCGTCGGCTCCGATTGCAGGTTCTGGATCGTCCCCCGGCTCTCGCGCAGGATGTCTTCCTTCCACGCCATGAGCTTGCGCCTGAAATACTCCCGCTGCCGGTCATTCATGAACGGCTCTTCTTCATTCGGACGGTATCCGCGCGGAAGTTCGGCTGCCATTTACGCTCCCTGCGAATCGAATCGCGTTGCACAACTTGTGAGCGGCGCGGTTATAGCGGCGCCATCCCTCTCCGGCAAATGGAAACGCGCCTTCGTGCACAAGCGCGCCTGCCACCTCCGCGCGCTCGCAAAACTGTTATGCGCGATGGTACGGATGCCCGGCAAGTATGCTCAGTGCGCGAAAAATCTGCTCGGCCAGCATGGTTCGCACCAGAAGATGTGGCCATGTCTGCGGACCGAATGCGATTCGCGCCTGCGCCGAATCGCGGAATTCCGGCGACAGACCGTCCGGTCCGCCGATCACAAATGCGATATCAGCGATGCCCGCATCGCGGTGGCGCGCAAGCTGCCCGGCAAAGGCATCGCTGGTCAGCGATTGCCCGCGTGAATCAAGCACGACGACGTGCGAGCCGCGCAGAAGGCGGCGTTGAAGCCGGTCTGCTTCTTCGCGGATGCGTTCAGCCGCCGTCGGCTTTCGTGACGATTCGATGAAAATTGTCGAAAAGCGGCTAAACCCGAGCTTTGGGCCCAGAGCCGACGCCCGTTCCCAGTAGCGCTCAAACAATGCCACTTCGGGTTCGTCGCGCGCGCGCCCAACCGCAGCGAGCGTGACGCGCATGAATCAGGAGTGCAGCGTGAGCTCAGAGCCCCTGGGCCGCTTGCCCATGTCGTCCACCGACCACATGCCTTCGAGGTCATAATAGGCGCGCACCTCGGCGCGGAAGACATGCACCACCACGTCACCCGCATCGATCAACACCCAGTCGCCCTGCGCCAGACCTTCGATGCGGGCCGTGCCATAGCCCCATTCCTTCAGGCGGCGTGCGAGATTTTCCGCAACCGACGTCACGTGGCGGGCCGAGCGGCCGGTGGCCACAACCAGCGCGTCCGTCACTGCAGAACGCCCTGTCAGATCGATGGTGACGAGATCTTCGGCTTTGTCGTCTTCGAGGGAAGACCGGATGCGGGAAAGAAGTGGTAACTCGAAATGCGCGATATTACCGGTAGGGACAGCAGCGGTTGTTGCAGTCAGGGTCAGGCTCCTTCGAGAAACGGCCGCACCCGGCTTGCGCTGGAGACGGTCGTCAATGTCTGTCCCAATCTGTAGCGCAGCAGAGGCGGTCCTTGCTTACCCGATATAGGTTGCGAAGCAGACATTACCATAGATTCGCGGCTCGACGAATATGCCCAGGGTCAAGCGGGGCGAGGTATGGTTTTGGACGCGCGGATCGCGGTGGCGCTAGCCGGGTCGCGGCGGCCGTCGAGAATGGTCCAGGCCGGCGGCGTGGCACTCGCCAATCCGATCGAGGGCGGGCGCAGCGCAAAGGCAAATCGCCGAGCCGCCGGACAAACCCGTGCCGCAGTCGCGGTGCCGGGGCGGGCGATCACGGCCAGCGGCATCGCGGCAAAAATCGACTCCCAACGGCGCCAGCGCGGAAGCTGAATAAGATTGTCGCTGCCCATCAGCCAGACAAAATGAATGCCGGGGAAACGGCGCCGCAACAGCCGCAGCGTGTCGGCGGTGAATTGCGTCCCGAACTGCGCTTCGACATCGCTGACAATGATGTGGGGATCGCGGGCGAATTGTTTGGCGGCACGAAAACGCGTCTCAAACCGCGCCATGCCGCGGCGGGGCTTCAACGGATTCTGGGGACTGACGAGCCACCAGATGAAATCGAGCTTGAGCTTTCGCAGGGCCAGTTCGCTGGCATAGAGGTGCCCGGGATGGGGCGGATTGAATGATCCCCCCAGGAGTCCGATTCGCATACCGGGTATGAGCGGATGCGGCGCACGCACCCAACCGGTCACACTCACGGACGGGTTTGGCCGGAGCCGCGCACGACATATTTGAACGTGGTGAGCTGTTCCACTCCCACGGGCCCACGCGCGTGCAGCTTGCCGGTGCCGATACCGATTTCCGCGCCCATGCCGAATTCGCCGCCATCGGCAAACTGTGTCGAGGCATTGTGCATGACGATCGCCGAATCGAGCCCGGCCATGAAGTGTTCGGCTGCAGCGCGGTCTTCGGTGATGATGGCATCGGTGTGCTGCGAGCCATAGGTCTCGATGTGGCGGATCGCCTGCTCAACACCGTCCACGGCGCGCACGGCAATGATCGCGTCGAGATATTCCGTACGCCAATCGTCTTCGGTGGCCGGTTTTGCCCCGGGATATACCGCGCGAACGGCTTCGTCACCGCGAATTTCGCAGCCGGCCGAAGCCAGCGCATCGAGAATGGAAACCAGACGCGTGGACATGATCGAGCGGTCGATCAGGAGCGTTTCGGTTGCTCCGCAAATCCCGGTCCGGCGCATTTTCGCATTCAGCACAATCGCGCGCGCCATCTCCGGATCGGCTTTTTCATGAACATAGGTGTGACAAATGCCTTCCAGATGAGCGAGCACGGGAACGCGCGCTTCCGTCTGAACGCGCGCAACCAGACTCTTGCCGCCGCGCGGCACGATCAGGTCGATGGCGCCATCCAGCCCCGCGAGCATCATTCCGACGGCCGCGCGGTCCGTCACCGGGACCAGCTGAATCGCGGCCTCCGGCAGACCGGCGGCAACCAGACCCTCTTCGAGCGCGGCGTGAATCGCGCGCGAGGAATGGAACGACTCCGAGCCGCCGCGCAGAATCGCGACATTGCCTGATTTCAGGCAGAGCGCACCTGCGTCCGCGGTGACATTGGGCCGGCTTTCAAAGATGATTCCGATCACGCCGATTGGCGTCGCCACCCGCGCGATGTCCAGTCCATTGGGCCGTTGCCAGCGCGCGAGTTCGCGGCCGACCGGATCGGGCAGCGTACAAACCGCTTCGACGGCCTGCGCGATTCCCTCGACGCGCTTGGCATCCAGTTTGAGGCGGTCAATCGCCGCCGATGAAAGATCGTGCGCCGCCGCGATGTCACGTTCATTCGCCTCAATGATCTGATTTTGCCGCCGGCGAATGGCGCCCGCCGCGGTGGAGAGCGCGGCGTTCTTCCGCGGGCCCGAGGCTTCGCGTAAGGCGCGCGCGGCAGCTTTGGCCTTCCTGCCCATTTCCGTCATGGTCGCGGCCAGGGCCTGTCCGCTCAATTCCGCAATCACGTTCATGGTACCTGTTCTCCGGCTGCGGTTTTGACCGGCCCGGTTTCACGAGCGGTCAGAGCGAGTTCGTCGCGGTGGATCAGTTCATCGCGCCCGCGATAGCCGAGCAGCGACTCGATTTCGGCGGTGCGGCGCCCGGCAAGGCGCTTTGCGTCCTCGTCCCCATAGGCGGCGAGCCCGCGCGCAATTTCCCGCCCATCCTCGCTTTTTACCACCACTGCGTCGCCGCGTTCGAACCGGCCCGATACCGATATCACGCCGGCCGGTAACAGGCTCTTTCCCGCCCGCAACGCATGTTCGGCACCGGCATCGATCACAACTGTTCCCAGCGCCGAGAGGCCCCCCGCAATCCAGCGCTTCTTTGCCTGCGCCGGGCTCATATGGGGCAGGAACACGGTTTTCTTTCCGGCCACCGCCGAGGCCAGGGGATGGAGCATATGCCCGTTGGCGATGATAACGGCTGCGCCGGATGCCGTGGCGATTTTGGCGGCGACAAGCTTGGACTCCATGCCGCCCTTACTGATTCCGGAGACCGGCCCTTCGGCCATGCGCTCGATTTCCGCGGTGATGGCGCGCACTTCGGGAATGTGCCGCGCCGCGGGATCGCGCTGCGGATTGGCTGTGTACAGACCATCTATGTCCGACAGCAGGACCAGCAGATCGGCCTGCAACATGGAGGCGACGCGGGCACCCAGCCGGTCGTTGTCGCCGTAGCGGATTTCCGCCGTGGCGATCGTGTCGTTCTCATTGATCACCGGCACTGCGCCGAGCGAGAGCAGCCGCGAGATGGTATCGCGAGCATTGAGATAACGGCGGCGGGCTTCGGTGTCTTCCAACGTCAGCAGAATCTGCGCCACGGCGATATTGTGCGCCTGGAAGGCATCGACATAGCTCTGCGCCAGCCGCACCTGCCCGGCCGCTGCCGCCGCCTGGCTTTCTTCCAGCCGAAGCGGGCCTTTGCGCAAACCGAGCGCCCGCCGCCCAAGTGCAATCGCACCGGAAGAGACGATCACCACGTCCTTCTTTGCGTGTTTGAATTCGGCGATATCGGCGGCAAGGCTTGCCAGCCATTCGCGCTTTATCTGCGCCGCTGCCGAATCGACGATCAGGCTTGATCCGACTTTGACGACGATACGCCTGGCGGATGCGAGAAAATCGCTCATGGCGCCCATCCGTGCGCGGATTCGCCCGATGGTTCGCGCGCGGAATCGCGTAAGCGTCCGGCAATGGCGTAGAGCACTTCGTTGACACCCTCGCCGGTTACACCCGACATCGCAAAAACCGTCCCGTTTGAGGCGCGTTTCAGCGAGGCGAGTTTGCGCTTCAGCGCATCGGCTGGAATCGCATCGATTTTGTTCAGTACAATGATTTCCGGTTTTTCCGCCAGCCCCTGCCCATAGCTCTCCAGTTCCTTGCGAATGGTCCTGTAGCTGCGGGCAATTTCCGTCTGTGTGCCGTCCACGAGATGCACAATGACCCTTGTGCGTTCGGCATGGCCGAGAAATTTCGTGCCTAAACCGGCGCCGTCATGCGCGCCTTCAATGAGACCCGGCAAATCGGCGACGACGAAATCGGCGCCCCCGATCCGTACCATGCCAAGCTGCGGATTGAGTGTTGTGAACGGATAATCGGCTATTTTCGGCCGTGCCGCCGAAATGCGCGCGAGGAATGTGGATTTGCCGGCATTGGGTAATCCGATCAAACCAACATCGGCGATCAGTTTCAGGCGCAGCCAAATGGTTTTTTCCTCGGCGGGCTGTCCGGGATTGGCGCGGCGCGGCGCCTGATTGGTGGAGCTTTTGAAATGCGCATTGCCAAAACCGCCATTGCCGCCTTTGGCCAGCAGTACGCGTGTGCCGGGACGATCGAGATCGGCAATCAGGGTGGCATCGTCCTGTTCGTAGATTTGCGTGCCCACCGGCACTTTCAGGATGGCATCGGCGCCTTTCGCACCGGCCATTTCCTTGCCCATGCCGTTGCCGCCGTTGCGTGCCGCAATGTGCTGCTGAAACCGGTAATCGATCAGCGTGTTGAGGTTATCCGCCGCTTCCGCCCAGACATCGCCGCCCCGTCCTCCATCCCCGCCATTGGGGCCACCGAACTCAATGAATTTTTCGCGGCGAAACGAGATGCATCCGTCGCCGCCGCTGCCAGAGCGGATATAGACCTTGGCGGTATCGAGAAATTTCATGGCGTCACATTAATACTGCGAAAGCGTTCACGCGACAGCGCCAACCAGTGCGACAGCACATCACCACCGCGGGCGAGCGAGCGCCCCGGTGCGTCATGGGTGTAAACAAATCCCAATTTGGTCAGCACACGTCCCGATGCCGGATTGTCGTACATGTAACGGGCCACCAGCCCCGCCGCGCCGAGCCGATCGAATGCGAACCGCACGACCGCCCACGCAGCTTCGGTTGCATAACCTTTGCCCCAATAGGGCTCGCCGATCCAGTAGCCCAATTCGAAATCGTGGGACGGATGAACACCACATGCTCCGATGAATGCGCCATCTTCTTTCCGAATTAGCGCAAACGCGTAATCGGTCGCTTGCGCGCGCCGGTCACGCATCTTCAAGACCCAATCCAAACCGTCTGCTTCGCCATATGGGTGCGGTACGATGCTGAGATTTTTTGCCACGTTGAAATTGCCAATCAGCGGCACAAAAGCGGCGATATCGCCCTCTTCGGGTGGGCGAAGCAGCAATCGCGCGGTTTCCAGAATGCTGTCCATGTTCATTCCTGCGGGACAAATAAAAAGGGAGATGGCGGACCATCTCCCTTTTGCTTTTGCGATGGGCCGCCGGTTCCGGCGGCCGTGATTCCGGGCCGCCTATTCTGCCGCCTCCGGCACCGGGTGAACCGACACATAGGTACGGCGCTTCATGCCTTGCCGGTATTCGACTTTGCCGCCGACCTTGGCGAATAAAGTATGGTCTTTGCCCATGGCGACATTGGCGCCGGCATGAACTTTTGTCCCGCGCTGGCGCACCAGGATGTTGCCCGGCAACACGACCTCGCCGCCGTAGCGTTTGATGCCAAGGCGCTGGCTATTGGAGTCGCGGCCGTTGCGCGATGAGCCGCCTGCTTTCTTGTGAGCCATGGTGCGTTACCTGTGTTCTCTCAGCCCGCCGAAATCGAATTGATTTTGACCCGGGTCATCTGTTGACGATGGCCGCGCTTGCGGTGGGTGTTCTTGCGCCGCTTCTTCTTGAAAGCGACAACCTTGTCGGCCCGATGCTGGCTGACGATTTCTGCCGCGACCGAGGCGCCGTTGATCAAGGGCGCCCCGAGTTTGCCCTCCGTGGCCAGCACTTCGGAAAAAGTGACGGTTACGCCTGCGTCGCCTGGCAGTTTGTCGATGTCGAGCACATCGCCGGGGGCGACCCGATATTGTTTGCCGCCGGTGCGGATCACCGCGTACATGTTAAAGTTCCTTGCAGCCAAAACTCAGCACGGCCGAAACCGGAAGTTTGGCCGGGAGCCGCGCAATATAGACGCGGATCAGGGCCAGTCAACCGGCACTTGCCTCACTTGGAGGTTCCGGTTACGCCCAGACTATGCCGACCATTCTGGACCGTTTGTACCATCTGCACTGGGTGTCTCCGGATCTTGCCCGGTCCGCCCAACCCTATCTTGGATTTTATGCCGCCTTCCTGCGCCCGCATGGCTTCAAAAGCATGATCAATTTGCGGGGAGAGAATACCGGCGCGAGGTGGTGGCATGCTGAAAAGCGCACGGCGAAGAAACTTGGCATCGCCCATTTCGATGTCAAGCTGTCGTCGCGCAATCTGCCATCGCGAGGAAACCTGACCGCGTTGTTGGATGCGTTCGCTGCAGCCGAGGTCCCGGTGCTGATCAAATGCAGCGGCGGGCAGGACCGCACGAGCCTGGCCGCCGCGATGTTTTTATTGATGTGCGAAGGTCCAAGCGCGCTTTCGGTGGCCGAGCAGCAGTTCTCGCTTTGGCCCTATCTGCACCGGCCAAAACGGTACCAGCGGTGGCTGCGACACTTTCCGGCCTATGCAGCCGCCGAGGCAGGCGAGTTGCCCTTAAGCATTTGGGCCCAATCGCGCTATGTCCCGGAGGACTTCGCCACCTGGCTCGCAAAGCGTGGATTGGCGCGGAGCTTTGGTGCGCTTCAGGCGGCCGAGTGAGCAAGCCGGCCGAACTTGCCCCCGGCGTTCGCCACTGGCGGCATTATCTCGACGCCGGCCGGCAGAAGCTTCTGGTGGACGAGATTTTCCAACTGGCGAAAGATGCGCCGTTTTATCACGCCGGAATGCCTCGCACCGGCCAGCGGCTTTCGGTCGAGATGACCAATTTCGGCAAGCTCGGCTGGTACAGCGATGCGGCGAAGGGGTATCGTTACGAGGCGCGCCATCCGCTGACCGGCGCCACGTGGCCACCGATCCCCGCGACGGTGCTCGCGACCTGGGAAGAAACCGCCGGCTATCCGGCACCTCCGGAAGCATGCCTGGTGAATTTGTACCGCAATGGGGCGCGCATGGGACTTCATCGCGACCAGGATGAAGAAGCGCTGGATGCTCCGGTCCTGTCAATTTCTCTGGGTGATCATGCCCTGTTCCGGTTTGGAGCAGCCCGCGCTCGCGCGTCCAGCCGCAGCATTGGGTTGGAATCTGGCGATGTTCTGGTCTTTGGCGGACCGGCGCGGCTGATGTTCCACGGGATTGATCGGGTCTATACCGCTAGCAGCACGCTGATACCCGGCGGGGGCAGGATCAATCTCACGCTCCGACGGGTGACGAGACCGGGATAAGAAAAAGGCGACCGATCAGGGGGATGATCGGTCGCCAAATGCGCTATTCGCGCTGGGCGCCGGGAGGGGATAACCGGCTACCCGTGGGGACGCAATCCAATCTGCGAGCGGGGGGGCATGCAGACGGACGGTATTCGTCCCACCGCAGAGAGTATATGCATAAAAGCCACAGTTTTCAACTTTCGTAACAGCTTAGCTGGTTAAATATCTATTATGTCTGGACAGTTGCTTTTTTATCACGCCAAATTGAATGAATCCCGGCCAAAATCCTGGCGGCGCTAATTTTCACAGCACTCCCAAATCCTTGGCGGTCAGGTCGATACATAATTTGGCCTTACGCAGCATGTGTTCGATTTCAACCTCGGTAATGATCAGCGCCGGCGCGAGCACCATGGTGTCGCGAATCGCCCGCATCACCAGCCCGTTCTCGAAACAGTGATCACGGCAGATCGTGCCGGCATTGCGATTCTTCGGGAATGACTGCCTCTCCGCCTTGTTCTCGACCAGCTCCATGGCGGCCAGCATGCCCGCGCCGCGGACTTCTCCCACCAGCGGGTGATCGGCAAACACTTCCCGGACGCGGCGCTGGAAATAGGGACCGATCTTTCGCTTGACCCGGGTGACAATTCCGTCGCGCTTGAGGATTTCGACATTTTTCAGCGCGACCGCACAGGCCACCGGATGGCCGGAATAGGTGTAGCCATGCACCAGTTCCTCGCCCGCCGCAGCGATGGCATCGCCCATCCGGGAGCCCAGGGAAATGGCTGAGATCGGCTGATAGCCGGACGACAGGCCTTTGGCCATGGTGATGATGTCGGGTTGCAGATTGTAGGTGAAACTGCCGAACCACTCGCCCGTTCGGCCAAAGCCGGTGATCACCTCGTCGGCGTGAAACAGGATGTCATAACGGCGGCAAATCCGCATCACTTCCGGCCAGTAATTGGCTGGAGGTACGATCAATCCGCCCGCTCCCTGAACCGGTTCGGCGGAAAAAGACGCGATGCGGTCCGGACCGATGTCAACGATCTTTTTCTCCATCTCCCGCGTCACGAGAGCGCCGAATTCCTCCGGGTCAATGTCGCCATAGCCCGCGCCTTTTGCACCGTACCAATAAGGGGCGGGCACTTTTTCGAAGCCGGGGAACGGCAGATCCCATTGCGGGTGCATGGGCGTCAAGCCCGACAATGACGCCGTGGCCATGGTCACACCGTGATAGGAAAGCGCCCGCGAAAGATGGATTTTCTTTTCCGGGCGGCCTTTGAGATTCCAGTAGTAACGGATGAGTTTCAGTGCCGTATCATTGGCCTCGGAACCCGAATCGGCAAACAAAAGCCGGGTATGCCCATCGGGAAGCAGGGCCGTCAGCCTGGCCGCGAGTTCGATCGTCCAGGGATTGGTCGTCTTGAAGAAGTGGTTGTAATAGGGAAGCTGCTTCAGGGCGTCATAACCGGCCTGCGCCAGCTCGCGATTGCCATAGCCGATCTGTACGCACCACAAGCCAGACATCCCATCGACTATCCGAACGCCGTTCGAATCCCACAAATATATGCCCTTGGCCCGGGTGATAACGCGAGCTCCCTCGGCTGCGAGCAAATTCGATTGGGTGAATGGATGGATATGGTGCGCGGCATCGAGGGCTTGCCAGCGTTTGGTTTGGCGGCCGCTCCGCAACAGCGGTTTGGCCACCGGTTTCTTCGCACGAGGCATGAAGGAGTCCTTGGAGTGGGGAAGATGAGGAAACTGAGAACTGAAGCGTAGGTCTATGGTTCCGCTTTGGCTTGGTGGATGGCATTACCAAAGGCGGAGAAAATGGCTCGGCTGACCGGGTTGCCGGCTTGGCGCCATTCGGGGTGCCATTGCACACCCAGCAGAAATCCCCTGGCATCATCCATGCTGACGGCTTCGATCGTCCCGTCGGGCGCTTCCGCCTCGACGCGCAGCCGCCGCGCGAGCCGGTCAATGCCCTGACCATGCAGGGAGTTCACCTCGAAACGGCCGTTCGGACCGAATTCGGGCAATAGCTCCTCAAACATGCCCCCGGGCGCGATCCGCACCTCATGAGCCGGACCATATTGTTCCTCCAGGGCCGATTTGCCTTCGCCGGCGCGGTGATCAGTGAACCCCAGCACCTCATGCAGATGCTGGTGCAACGTGCCGCCGAACGCGACATTCAGTTCCTGAAACCCGCGGCAGATGCAGAGGGTCGGCACGCCTTCCGCCTCGGCAGCCCGCAGCAACGGGATGGCGGTCGCGTCGCGCGCTTCGTCCAGCAAAGTGTGCCGCCGCGCCGGAGGACCGGAATACCATTGCGGCGAAACATTCGATGTCGAGCCGGTGAACAGCAATCCATCGACAAGACCGAGGATCGCCTGTGGCGGCAGTGGCGGCGTCAGAACCGGGATCAGCAATGGCAGTGCGCGCGACCCCTCGCGGATGGCATCAATGTATTTTTCTCCGACCATGTGGAATGCGTGGTCGCCGACCTTTTTGCGGTCGCAGACAATTCCAACCACGGGATCAGCATTGCGCATGGCAAGACCTTTACCGCGGCGGTTTACCAAACGCAGCAACGATCAGCGCTGGTCGCGCTTGAACGGGCTTAAATCCTGAATGGCAAAGAGTTGCGGTGACAACTCGCCCACGGTATGCAGTCCGCTGACCGAGACGGTCGTATGCTGGCCTTTGGCGTCCACCACATCCCAGTAGCTGAGCTGAAGCGTATTGCCGGTGTCGGAAAAGTTCATGGTGACGCGCCCGGACGCGGGCCCGTTCTTTTCCTCCGCAGTCACCGCCAGCACGCCGGGCTGGTGCTGTACGGAAACCACGTGCGGATCATTGGCGAGATCGACATTGTTCAGGAGCAGCCGCAACGGCGTATTGCCGATCGGATAGCGGTTTGTCGTGTGCAGGTCGCTATTTTCGACCGCAACCGTGGTTCCATCGGCCACAATTAGCGTGGGATTGGGCTTCTCATATTCGAAGCGTATCCGGCCCGGTTTTTTGAGGTAAAAGGTCCCGCGGGCACTGCGGCCATCGGCCGCGAGCTGGACAAAACCGCCTTGAACGCTTTGCAGGCTGTTGAGATAGGCAGAAACCCGCTGCAAATCGGCGGTGTCGGCGGCCGAAAAATGGAGTGGTGCAGGTGCGGTGGGTGGCACCGCCATTGCGGCCGAAGCGGCAAAGGCGCTAACGGCGAGCAGTGCGGCGGCAATAAACTTTCGTGCGATCATTGGGACACCCATTCCTTTTTGCTACGGAAACTTTATGGCGGAATGAAGAGAGCGGCTATTTCGGCGCCGCCCTTCCGGCGATAGGTTGCCGGACATTAATCCGCAACCCACCGCCACTGTTCCCATCGCCATGCCCCAGCCCGTGCAACCCTACAACACAATTGCCGTAGTTGGGGCTGGTGCCTGGGGCACGGCGCTGGCACTGGTCGCCTCGGCGAACAGTAAAAAAGTGCTGCTTTGGGCGCGGGAGCCGGAAGTGGCCGCCGATATCGGCAGGTCACACCAGAATCATCGCTTCCTGCCCGATATTGCTCTTCCCGAAAAAATCGAGGCAACAGGTGACATCCGCCGAGCCTCGGAAGCCGATGCCGTATTGCTGGTCGCACCGGCACAATATGTGCGCGAGGTTGGAACAGCAATCGGCCGCGCCGTCAAAACAGGAACGCCGGTCGTTCTGTGTGCCAAGGGAATTGAGACCGGGACCGGCAAGCTTCTGGTGGAAGTGTTGGCCGACGTGCTGCCCGGCTGCAGCGAAGCCATATTGTCGGGCCCCTCCTTTGCCCGTGACGTCGCCCAGGGTTTGCCCACCGCTGTCACAATCGCGGCCGACCGCGAAGTTGCGAAACGCCTCCAGGCGTCTCTCAGCCGGCCCGGATTTCGTCCCTACGCGAGTGACGACGTCACCGGCGTCGCGCTCGGCGGCGCGGCAAAAAATGTCTACGCCATCGCCTGCGGCATGGTTGAGGGGGCGGGCTTTGGCGAATCTGCCCGCGCCGCGTTGATTGCGCGCAGCTTTGCCGAATTGTTGCGCCTGGGCGCGGCGCTGGGCGCGCGGGCCGAGACCCTCATGGGCCTTTCCGGTCTGGGTGATCTTGTGCTCACCGCCACCAGCCCAGCATCGCGCAATTACTCGCTCGGATTGGCGCTCGGACGGGGCGCCAAAATCTCCGACGTCGTCGGGGCTGGACATCCGCTCGCCGAAGGCGCGCCGACGGCGCCGGCATTGGTGGCGCGGGCGCGCAAACATGGCGTCGAGCTGCCGATTGCCGAAGCCGCGGCAGATGTGCTTGAGCAAAGACTGGAAGTGCGCGAAGCGGCGCGGGAGTTGCTCTCCCGCCCACTGAAGTCGGAGTAACGCTGTGGCTTACTGGCTGTTCAAGACTGAACCCGAGACCTTCTCGTGGGAGGATCAGAAGAAGCGCGGTGCAAAGGGCGAACCGTGGAGCGGTGTGCGCAATTTTCAGGCGGCGAAAAATATGAAAGCGATGAAGCGCGGCGATCGCGGCTTTTTCTACCATACGGGCGAAGAGCGGCGGATCGTTGGTATTGTCGAAGTCATCGCTGAATACAAACCCGATCCCACGGATGAGTCGGGGCGCTTCGGCCTGGTGGACGTAAAGGCGATCGAGGAATTCAAAACTCCTGTGACACTGGCGGAGATCCGGACCAATCCGCAGCTTTCGGAGATGGTGTTGGTCAGGAATTCCCGGCTGTCGGTTCAGCCGGTGACCGACAGGGAATGGCAAATCCTTTGCCGGGCCGGGGGATTGTAGGTGATCTTCCTCTGCCGCACGGAGGAGCTTCAAGATCCCGGCACAGCCAATGTCGTTCTCGGCAAAGGCGAAGACGAGCTCGACATCGTCATCGTCAAGACCGGCGGCAAACCGCATGCCTATATCAATTGCTGCCCACACCAATTCATTCCGCTGGAGACATTTCCCAATCATTTTCTGACGGAGGACCGGCGGCATCTGGTTTGCTCCGGCCACGGCGCATTGTTCGAACTTGCGACGGGGATATGCAGCCAGGGTCCATGTGCCGGCTGCGCGCTCGATCGGCTCAGCATCACCGAACGCGATGGCATGATCTATCTCGACGAAGCGCTGCTGCCGGACGAAATCGCGCGCCGCAAACGCGAGAGTCGCCGCTGGTAAGTGGTTGGCGGTTTCTAATGAGCGCAAACAAACCAGCGATTACGGCGATTATTTTCGATTGCGACGGCGTGTTGGTCGACAGTGAAGCGCTGGCGCTCGAAGTGGAGCTCGCTGCGATGACCGAATTGGGTGTCGCCACGGACGCACAAACCCACATGGAACGCTATTTGGGACTCACCGGGCCGGAATTTTATGATGCGATGGAGCGGGAGTTTTTCCGCGTCCACAATCGCCCGCTGCCGCCGGATTTTCGCAGGGTGTGCGCGCAGCGTTACCGTGCGGCCATCGACAGTGACCGCCTCGTGGAAATCTCCGGCGCACGCGACTTTGTCATAAAGCTCGCCTGCGCCAGGGCGGTCGCAAGCTCCAGCAGCGTGGAATCGCTGGAACGAAAACTGCGGCGCACGCTGCTGTGGGACCATTTTGCGCCCCATATCTATTCCGGCGAGCACGTGGCGCGCGGCAAGCCGGAACCCGATCTTTTCCTTCACGCGGCATCGCAGATCGGCGCCACGCCCACCGCATGCCTTGTGATTGAGGACAGCGCGCATGGCGTCGTGGCGGCGAAGAAGGCCGGCATGCGGGTCTGGGGCTTCACCGGCGGCACGCATATGCTGAATCCGGCGGGCGAACACCTGCTGGATGCCGGGGCCGAACGTATCTTGCGGCATTGGCGCGAAGCCGAAGCGGTCTGGGCGCAGCAGCAAACGTGACTTCGTGACGCTTGGGGGCGCGTAGCCCCGGGCGTGCCATGGACGTCCGGGTCTACGGTTCAGATTGGGCCGCATGGACTGAGCTCTGGCCTGATTCCGTACACGTCTGGTAAGAATGCCGATCGGCGGTCGCTATTGAGACTGCCCTACTCTTTTGCCGTTAACGAATGAGCGCATGAAAATCGCGATGAATCGTGCACAATCGGGCCCACTGTGCCCGCGATTGATTCGAGATTGATCCGCCTGTCCTCCGTGCTGGACCGCGAGCCCCAATCCTGGGCCGGCGTACTGATATTTGTCCTGCTTTGCGTCGCGGCGGGTGCGATCTTCCTGGTCAATCCTGAAGCGCCGCGCCGCACGGTCGCCGTACTGCTTATGATCGGCATGAGCGGCGCGGTGACATTGCTGGTTCTGCTTCGCCGGCAGGCCAGGGCGCATCAGCGATCCGGCCGTGCCGCCGACGCGGCGTCAGCGGAAAATGTGGCGTGGGCGGTCACCGGCAGCGACGGATGCATTATCGACTGCAATGACGCCTACCACGCACTCGTCCGGCGTCAAGGAAGTGACGAGCCCGACCCGCCGCAATTGGCGTTTCGCAGCGACAGCGCCGCTGGACCGCTCTACCGGTTGCTGCGTGCAGCCCATGATCGTCAGGCCCATCAGGAAACGTTTGACGCGATTCCGACCCGGAGTGTGACCGCAGCCGTGTCACCGCTGAAAAAGGGTGAGACAGCCTGGTGGTTCATCTCGCGGGAGCGCACGCCCCGTACCGTGAACTGGCTTGGGTCGGGCGTAGCGCGCGCCGCACTGGGCGATGTTTTCGCCCACGCACCGATCGGAGTCGCGGTTGTTACCGATGGCGGGTCCATTGTACAGGCCAATGCGACATTCCGTGCGTTTTTCGGCGACGGCGGAGACATCCCTGAAGCACCCGATTTCAAGTCCTTGATGGAAGCCGGAGCACGGGATGCGGCGCTGGACATGATTACCCGCGCGCTCAGCGGCGAGCGCAGTGCCGATCCGGCCGAGATCCTTTGCCAGTATTGCCCAAACACGCCACAGCGGTCGGGACAATTGTTTGCCAGTCCGCTGGTGGTCGCGCCCGGCGAGAAATCGAGAGCGATTCTTTATCTGGTCGATACGACGGAGCAACGCGCGCTCGAAACACAATTTGCCCAATCGCAAAAGATGCAGGCGATCGGACAACTCGCCGGCGGGGTCGCGCATGACTTCAACAATCTGCTGCAGGCCATCCTGGGAAATTGCGATCTGCTCATGATGCGTCATCCGGTCGGTGACCCGTCATTTGCCGAGCTGAATGAGGTGCGGCAAAATTCCGTCCGCGCAGCGGCTCTGGTGCGCCAGCTCCTTGCCTTCTCCCGGCAGCAGGCGCTTCAGCCCAAAGTCATCGTGCTGTCCGAAATGGTCACGGATCTTTCGCTGCTGCTGCGCCGGCTGGTCGGCGAGCGGATCACGTTGCAGGCCGAGCACGGCTCGGACCTGTGGCCGGTGCATGCCGACGAGGGCCAGCTTGCCAATGCGATCATAAATCTGGTGGTCAATTCGCGCGACGCGATGCCGCCCGAAGGCGGTACGGTGAAAATCCGCACCGCCAATGTCACGCACGAACATCCGCTGGTGCTTGTCACCGGCAAAATCCCGCCCGGCGATTACGTCGTGATCGAGATCGCCGATACGGGTTGCGGAATTCCCAAGGAGAACCTGGAGAAGGTGTTCGAGCCCTTCTTCACGACGAAACCTGTGGGCCACGGCACCGGCCTTGGGCTTTCGACGGTTTATGGCGTGGTGAAGCAGACCGGCGGGTTCATCAATGTGACCAGTGAGACGGGCGCCGGCGCCGTCTTTTCGATTTACCTGCCGCGCTATCTTGGTCCCATCATGGTGGAAGACAGCGCCGATGAAATGGAAAAGCTGGGGACGCGGGACATTACCGGCCAGGAGACGATTCTTCTGGTCGAAGACGATGAAGCGGTACGCAGCTTCGCGGGGCGCGCGCTGAAAATGCGGGGTTATACCGTGCTCGAAGCTGCAACCGGCGAGGCGGCGCTGGAACTGGTACGGGGGTATCCGGCAGTCATCCACTTGCTGGTCACCGATGTGGTGATGCCGAACATGGACGGGCCGACGCTCGTGCGCGCCGTGACGCGCCAGCAACCC
>JAGWSK010000059.1 GCA_028869355.1 Alphaproteobacteria bacterium
CGACAGCCGGTACGCCAGAGCGGTGATCACGGAGGCGAACGATGTTTGTGTTGAACTGGTTATGGGCCATAACCCGCAAAGTCCTCAATGCAGTTGCGGGCGTGATCGTGTTCCTGGTTCTGGCCGCAATTATCGTCGTGATCGTGACCGCCATCAGGGGCGACGGAATTGCCTCCAACAGCGTGCTTGAACTCGACCTTCGCAATGCCATGGACGACAAGGCGTCGCCCGGACTGTTTGCGCTTGGCGGCAATAAGCTTTCCATCATGGACGTCGTGTTGGGACTCGATGAGGCTTCGCGCGACTCACGGGTGAAAGGTGTTCTGGTCCGGGTGGGTTCGGGCGATCTGTCACAGCCCAAGGGCGAAGAGTTGCGGGATGCTATGAAGCGTTTCCAGCGCGCCGGGAAATTCGTTATTGCCCATTCGCAGAGTTTCTATTCGGGCAGTTTGGGCGACTATATCGCGGTGTCCGCGGCGGACCAGATCTGGATGCAGCCGGTCTCGACATTCTTTGGCGCCGGTGAATCCGCGACGACGCCATTTCTCAAAGGCTTCTTCGACAAGATCCAGGCCGAGCCGCAATTTGTGCAGCGCTACGAGTACAAGAATGCGGTGAACATGTTCACCGAAAGTGATTACACACCGGCACATCGTGAAGCGACCATGCGTTTGCTGCAGTCCTGGTACGATTCGGCCGTTTCGGAAGCGGCGACGGATCGTCATCTCGACCGCGCGGCGATGATGGCGGTTCTCGACCAGAGTCCGTCGCTGGCCGAATTCGTGAAGCAAAAGGGGCTGATCACGAATATCGGCTATGAAGACGAAGCGCGGGATACGGCACGCCGCCGGGCCGGGGCAGGATCCCGTATCGTCGATTTTGCGCGCTACCGTCAGGCGACTCGAGATCGTGGCGCAGGGTTCGGCGCGCCGCAAGTCGCCCTCATTCATGCCGCGGGCGATATCGTGGAAGGCAAGGAGAATTCTCCGCTTGCCGGAGTGGCAACCGGGATCGCCGGCGACACTTATTCGGACGCTATTCGCGCCGCCGGAGCCGATCGCAATGTGAAAGCGATTCTGCTGCGCATCGATTCGCCTGGCGGATCGGCGATCGCATCGGACCAGATTCTCCACGCTTTGAAGCGAGCGCACGCCGCCGGCAAGCCTATTGTCGTCAGCATGGGTTCGGTCGCGGCTTCCGGCGGCTACTATATCGCCATGGCGGCAGATCGGATCGTTGCCGAACCGGGCACGCTGACCGGCTCGATTGGCGTATTTGTGGGCAAGTTTGTGGTGAACAAGACCGGAGGACTGATCGGCGTGAACGCGCGCGAACTTGGCATCGGCAAGAATGCGAATTTTGATTCGCCTGTGACGCCTTGGGATCCGGCGCAATTGGAAAACGTCAATGCGCAGGCCGACGCCATCTATGATGATTTCGTCGCCAATGTGGCTGGGGGTCGCAAGATGCCGGTGGCGCAGATTCAGGAGGTCGCGCGTGGGCGTGTGTGGACGGGCGCCGACGCGAAGGAACACGGTCTGGTCGATGAACTCGGCGGATTCTGGCTTGCCGTCGATGACGCCAAACGTTTGAGTGGAATATCGCCGGGAACACGGATCGCGTTCAAAATTTATCCGCGGCCGCGGGGATTGTTCGGCACTGTGTCCCGGTTGGCGGATGATTCCCCGGAAACGTTCCAGGCCCTGGACCGGCTGGCAGCCTTCCTGGATTCAGCGCCGATGCATCTGTTCATGGATCTGTTGGGCGCCGTGCCCAACGGGGCCGCAGAACTCAAAGCAGCCGGCCTGCCACGCTGATCGGGAGGCGCGTTTCGTGCCGAGCATCATTGTTCCCGCGCGCAATGGCTTTGAACCGACATCTATCTGTCTCGGAACGCTGCTGCATTCGGTTACGCTGCTGAACCTGAAATGCGAATTCGTCCTTGTGGATGATGCATCCGATGAAGCGGAACGCATCCAGGAAGCGTTCCGGAATCATCGCGCGAGCGCCAAAGGGCACGAAACGAAGATCATCCGTTCACGCAAGCATCAGCATTATTCCCGCGTGTTTGCCATCGGACAGCATTTCGCCACCCGGGACGTGGTGTTCTTCATCAGCAATGACATGATGGTCACGCCATATTTTCTGCAGGCGCTGCTGCTGGTCTCATCCGTGTCGCGGGAATTCGGCATTGTGCGCGGGACCTCGAATTATGTGGACAGTCATCCGGAACACATGGTGCAGCCAAACGAGGTTCTGAAGGATTACCGTGGTGTCGAGAATTTTTCGCAGCGCGTGTTTGGCGCGCAAGGCTGCGCTGTCGCCGAAGACAATTTGCTGTCCGGCGACGCGATTCTGCTCAAGCGCGAGCTGATCGACAGGATCGGTGTCGTGGATATGCGCTACTTCGGCTATTTCGGCGATATCGATTACGGCATGCGGACGCATCTCGCCGGATTCAAGCTGATCTGCGCCAAGGGCGCCTGGCTGTTCCACGAGGGCGGCGGTTATGTCAAACGCGAAATGCAGCGTGACGGGATCGCGATTGATCAGGCGCGCGACAAGAGACTGGCGCTGGTTGAAGACGCCTATCGCGAATTCCGCGCCAAGTGGAATATCGAGCAGCCGGCACGATGGGAGGCCGGCAGGCACGCCGGCTCGCTGAACTTCAACAATATCGCCCGCGACCACGCCGAAAGCGTGCCGTTGAGATATGATTTCCCGGGTGCAGCGATGAACGATCTTGACATGATTTGAGCAGCAGGATGGCAACAGCCCTGATTACCCACCCGGATTGCCTGAGGCACGAATTGCCACCAGGACATCCCGAACGGCCGGCGCGACTCACCAGCGTCCTCAAATTGCTGGATGCGCCGGAGTTCTCCGGACTGTTGCGACGCGAAGCCCCGTTTGCGGCGATGGCCGCGCTGACGCGGGCCCATTCCGAAGAACATGTGCGGTCTGTTCTCGACGCCATTCCGGAGAGCGGATTTGTTGGCATCGATTCCGACACGCTGGCGTCGCCGGGCAGCGGCGATGCCGCGCTGCGCGCAGCAGGGGCTGTCGTGCTCGCGGTCGATATGGTGATGGCAGGCGAAGCGAAAAACGCGTTTTGCGCGGTGCGGCCGCCGGGCCATCATGCCACGCCGACACAGGCCATGGGTTTTTGCCTGTTCAACAATGTCGCCGTTGGGGCACTGCATGCCCGCGCCATTCATGGCCTCAGACGGGTCGCGGTGGTCGATTTCGATGTGCATCACGGCAATGGCACGCAGGACATTTTCTCACCGGATCGGGAACTGTTTTATGCCTCGACCCATCAGTGGCCGCTATATCCGGGAACCGGGCGTCCGGGTGAAACCGGCATCGACCATAATGTAGTGAACCGGCCGCTGCCGCCCGGAGCTGGGGGTGACGTATTTCGCGACGCTTTGGAAACCGGAATTCTGCCGACGCTGTCGGCGTTCAAGCCGGAGTTCCTGCTGATTTCGGCCGGCTTTGACGCGCATCGCGCCGATCCGCTGGCGCAGTTGCGCCTCAATGAGGATGATTTCGCCTGGGCCACCAGCGCATTGTGTGCGTTCGCGGATCGGGTCTGCGGGGGCCGCGTTGTCTCGGCGCTGGAGGGCGGTTATGACCTTGAGGCGACGGCGCGTTCGGCACAGGCACATGTGCGCGCGCTGATCGCCGCATCACGGAGTCAGCATGGCTGAAAAGGACGATCTGGCGCCGATTGAACAAATGAGCTTTGAAGCCGCGCTGTCGGAACTTGAGGATATCGTCTCGCGACTCGAACAGGGCGAGGTGGATCTCGAAGATTCCATCGCGTTGTACGAGCGCGGCACAGCGCTCAAGCAGCATTGCGAAAAAAAGCTCAAGGGCGCGGAGGCTCGGCTGGAAAAAATCGTGCTTGGAGCCGACGGCGTCCGCGGCGCCGAGCCGATGGATTTATAAAGGGACATCATGGGCGCTGCAGTACGGTTGGCGCCGATCGAACCGGCGCTTGCGGAAACCGCGACGTTTCTCGACGCAACTCTGGATGCGCTGCTGCCGCATCCGGCCGGCCCCGAATCACGCCTGATCGAAGCCATGCGTTACGCCACAATGGGCGCAACACAAAGATTGCGCGGATTTCTGGTGCTTCAGAGCGGCAGACTGTTTGGAGTCGACCGGCGGGCTCTCGGCCGCGTCGCGGTCGCGGTCGAGTGTCTGCATGCCAGTTCGGCGATTCGCGATGATTTGCCGGCCGAAGCGGACCCGGAACCAAGGCAGGCGAAGCCCGCGGTGCACAAGGCATTCGACCGGCGCACGGCACGCCTTGCTTCGGACACGCTGCTGATGCTGGCGCCATCATTGCTCGCATCGCCGGAAACGCATGGCGATCCTTTCGTGCGCTGTGATCTGGTTGCGAAGCTCGCGTCTGCCGGAGGATATGGCGGAATGACCGGCGGCCGGATGATCGAAGCCAGTATGGGCACCCAACAGCCGAGTTTCGCCGAATTGACTCGCATGGCGCGCATGAAAACAGCGGCGTTGATCACCTTTTGCTGCGAATCGGGTGCAATTTTAGCCAAAGCGTCAAGTTCCGCGCGCCAGGCGTTGATCGCATATGGCCAGGAGCTCGGCCTCGCCTGCGAAATATCCACGGATATTTCCAATTTCGGCAACGGTGTGACCGGTGGAATGAGAAACTCAGTGGCATCGCTTCTTGGTTGTGAGAGGGCCCTTGCGCAAGCCGAGGCCCTGGCCGCCCAGGCAGCATCTCACCTTGATTTGTTCGACGAGAAGGCCGATCTTCTCCGGGCTGCCGCAAATTTCATCACCACGCGGCAAGCTTAACAAGACATCCGGGGAATCGGTATTCGGTGAATCTGTATTCGAAAGCCTCGCTGCTGGATTCTGTTAACGATCCGGCTGATCTTCGGGCGCTACCGGTCGAAGCGCTGAAGGACTTGGCCGATGAGTTGCGGCGCGAGACGATAAATGTGGTTTCCGTAACCGGAGGCCATCTCGGGGCCGGGCTTGGTGTGGTCGAGTTGACGGTAGCGTTGCACCGTGTTTTCGACACCCCGCGCGACAAGCTGATCTGGGATGTCGGCCATCAATCCTATCCGCACAAGATCCTGACCGGCCGGCGGCCGCGAATGCGCACATTGCGCCAGGGTGGAGGGCTTTCGGGTTTCACCAAACGCGCCGAGAGTGTTTATGACACGTTCGGCGCGGCGCATGCTGCGACATCGATTTCCGCGGGACTCGGTTTTGCGGTTGCACGCGATCTGTCGGAGCAGAAGCATCACGTCGTCTGCGTGATCGGCGACGGTTCCCTGAGCGCCGGCATGGCTTATGAGGCGATGAACAATGCCGGCGCAATGGGCGAACGGCTGATCGTGGTGCTCAACGACAACGACATGTCGATTGCGCCGCCGGTGGGCGCGATGAGCGCCTATCTCGCACGGTTGGTTTCGAGCCACACCTATCGCGGCTTGCGGCACAAGTTGAAGCGGCTGTCGCATCGTTTTCCGCGCATGCTCCAGGTGGCGGCGCGGCGAGTGGAAGAATATGCCCGCGGCTTCTGGATGGGAGGCACGCTGTTTGAAGAACTGGGATTTTACTATGTTGGCCCGATCGATGGGCACAATCTCGATCATCTGATCCCGGTGCTGGAAAATGTTCGCGACATGGATATCGGGCCGGTGCTGGTCCATGTCGTGACGCAAAAGGGCAAGGGTTATGCGCCCGCCGAAGCGTCATCGGACAAGTTCCATGGTGTGTCGAAATTCAATGTCCTCACCGGCGAACAGAAGAAGGCTGCCGCGGGTCCGCCGAGCTATACGAAAGTCTTTGCGAAGGCACTGATCAGCGAGGCCGAACGCGACGACAAGGTCGTGGCGATCACTGCCGCCATGCCGTCGGGCACCGGACTTGATCTGTTTGCGGAGCGTTTTCCGAATCGCTGCTTCGATGTCGGGATTGCGGAACAGCATGCCGTCACATTCGCAGCCGGTCTCGCGGCCGATGGCTACAAGCCGTTTGCTGCGATCTATTCGACCTTCCTGCAGCGTGGTTACGATCAGGTCGTGCACGATGTTGCGATCCAGTCGCTGCCGGTCCGGTTTGCGCTCGACCGCGCCGGTCTGGTGGGCGCCGATGGACCGACTCATGCGGGGTCATTTGACGTGACGTACCTCGCGAGTCTGCCGGGATTCGTGGTCATGGCGGCGGCAGACGAGGCGGAGTTGGTGCACATGGTGGCGACGGCGCGGGCGATCGATGACCGGCCATCCGCATTTCGCTATCCGCGCGGCGAAGGGAACGGTGTTCCGATGCCGAAAATCGGCGACGTATTGCCGATCGGAAAAGGCCGAATCATCCGCGAGGGAACATCGATTGCGCTGCTCAATCTCGGCACCCGTTTGGCCGAATGTCTGAAGGCGGCGGAAAAATTGTCTGCCTATGGCCTTTCGGCAACAGTCGCCGATGCGCGGTTTGCCAAACCTCTCGACACCCGGTTGGTGCGGCTTCTGGCGCAGAACCACGAAGTGCTGCTGACCATTGAAGAGGGCGCAATCGGCGGCTTTGGCGCGCATGTTCTGCATTTCGCCGCCTGGGACGGGCTGCTCGATCGTGGATTGAAGATCCGGACCATGGTGCTTCCCGACCGCTTCATCGATCAGGCGACCCCGGAGCAGATGTACGAAACTGCCGGGCTTGATGCGAAAGCGATTGTGACGGCGGTGCTCTCGGCGCTTGGGCGGGAGAGTGAAGATGCCGCGGCGGGGATCGCCTGAGGGCCAATCACGAGGGCTGCGCGCCGACATTTTCCTGGTGAAGCATGGTTACGCGGCGTCGCGCGAAGAAGCGCAGGCGGCGATTCGCGCAAGCCTGGTAACAGCCGGTGGACAAACCGTCGCAAAACCGGCGCAGATTCTCCAGGATGGCGTCGAAATCCAGTACCGGCGGGCACATCCCTATGTCTCGCGCGGCGGATTGAAACTCGCCGCTGCCCTGGACCGGTTCGCGCTGTCGCCGGCGGGTTGCATTTGTCTCGACGTGGGATCGTCCACCGGCGGTTTTACCCAGGTGCTGCTCGAGCGCGGCGCCGCGCTGGTTTATTGCGTCGATGTCGGGCACGGCCAACTCGACGCGAAACTGCAAGGGACGGGAAAGGTCGTGCTGCTGGAGGGCGTGAATGCGCGTGATCTTGGGCAGTCCCAAATTCCCGTGGCCCCAGCAGTCATCACCGCCGATTTGAGTTTCATCAGTCTGCGGCAGTCGATGGGGCCGGCATTATCCCTGGGCGCGCCCTGCGCCTGGGCCGTGCTGCTGGTCAAGCCGCAATTCGAAATCGGGCCGGATGCGGTGCCGCGCGACGGAATCGTGCGCGATGAGGCAATTCAGCAATCCGCGTCGGCGGATGTGACGCGATGGGTGGTGGCGCAAGGCTGGGACGAAATCGGGACGATGGAGAGCCCGATCACCGGCAAAGACGGAAATCGCGAGTTTCTGTTGGCGGTGCGGAAAAGCGAACCAAGTCGATGAGTTCCGTTTGTGTTGGCAAACGGTCTTCTGCGCGGCGGACGCCGCGCTACTGGGTGGCCGCCTCAAGGGCGGCCATGACAAGAGGGGTTAGGCTTTGGCGAGTCCCATGAGCGCGAGCGCGGAGCGGCCGCCCCAACCATAGGGGCTCGCCATGGTCTGCTGGACTTCATAGTGATTGTGGTTCGGCAGCACGATCAGCCTGGCCGGTTTCCCCGCCGCTTTCACAGCGGCTCCGAATTCGCGGTTCTGGCGCTGGAATTCCGGCGTTTCATTGGTGCCGTACATCACCACGATCGGCGCGCGCAGATTTGCGATATGGCGCTGTGAACTCATCGCGTCTTCCATCGCATCATCGAATTTGATGTAGCTGCTGCGTGATGACAGCCGCACCGGATTCATCTCGTACATGCCGCTTTGCAGCATGCCGCCTTTGAGAATATCGGCAGGCGCGCCGTAATCCTTCGCCCAATCGGTGATCAGGGCGACTCCGGCAAGGTGTGCTCCCGAAGATTGTCCGGACACGAAGATTTGGTTGGGATCGCCGCCGAAGGAAGCGGCGTTGCGATACACCCAGACAATTGCGCGGCGCACCTGATCTGCCATCACCCTGAGGTCGCCATCGGCGTGATCCACAGGGACAAAGTCGAGCGCCACGAAATGCGCACCGCCGCGGACGAAGTTCTCCGCCAGATAGTGGAAATCGCTGGCC
>JAGWSK010000007.1 GCA_028869355.1 Alphaproteobacteria bacterium
CTCGGAACTGCGGCGACGCGAAATCTCGACACCAACCCTGTTTTTGACCGCGCGCGATTCGGTCCATGACCGGGTCATGGGACTTGAGCTTGGCGCCGATGATTATCTCGTGAAGCCGTTTGCGTTTTCCGAATTGCTTGCACGTATGCGTTCGATTCTGCGGCGGGGCCCGCCCCGGCCATCGCTGGTGCTGAAGCTCGCAGATCTCGAACTTGACGTCATCCGTCATCGGGCGGCGAGAGGCGGCCACGTGCTGGATCTGACACCGAAGGAATTTCAGTTGCTTTCGTTGCTGTTACGCCGCACCGGCGAGGTGCTCTCGCGCACGCTGATTGCGGAATCCGTATGGGACATCAATTTCGAGAGCGATTCGAACGTGGTTGACGTCCACATTCGGCGTTTGCGTTCGAAAGTGGATGACCCGTTCGATCCGAAACTCATCCATACGGTTCGCGGAGCCGGCTATGTTCTGGAAGCACGTGCTTGATCAGTTAAAGGTACCTGGTTTTCCCGGGCGTCCGCTCTCGATAGCGCTTCGGATGACGCTTTGGTACGCCTTGTCCGCATTCGCACTGGTGTTTGTGACAACAGGATTGCTTTACTGGGTTCTCGTTAACAGCCTGGACCAGGAGGACCTTCGCGATCTTGCCGATAACTTGAACAATGCCCGTCTGCTGCTGATTTCGTCTCCCGAGGAGCAGGTTCCCAAATTCACCGACCAGCGGCCGGCCTGGGCGCCTTTGCAGCAACCCGAGATTTACCTTCGCGTGCTCGACGTGGATGGGCGGGTGATTACGGAAACGCCAGGAATGTCCGGCGAATTACCCGTGCCAGGGCGTGCGGAGCTTGCGCAGACCAGCGATTCCGAAGCCGATGGTCACAATGTTTTTGCAAACTCCGGCAAACCGTTCCTGACACTGATCGTGCGCGTCGCAAGCGCCAACAAAAATGCGCCGCCGAGATACATGCAGGTGGCCATGGACAGGGACCATGACGATTACCTGCTGGCACAATATCGTCGCCGGCTATGGCTTATGCTCGGCGTGTCGCTGACGCTGTGTTGCCTGGGCGGCTATCTGATTGCACGTGCCGGTATGAAACCAATCGAAAGCATCAGCCAAAGCGCGGCGCGCATTCGTTCGACGACACTGCATGAGCGGATCGACACCAATGGCTTGCCGAGCGAATTGCGCGAGCTGGGCGATACATTCAACGGCATGCTCGACCGGCTGGAGCAGGCGTTTCAGCACATATCCCAGTTCTCCGACAATGTGGCGCATGAGTTGCGCACGCCGATCAACAATTTGCGCGGCGAACTCGAGGTTGCATTGGGCAGGGGACGTTCCGAGGCCGATTATCGCGACATCCTTGGGTCCTGCCTTGAGGAATGCGCGCGCATCTCGCGGCTGATCCAGACACTGCTTTTTCTCGCCAGGGCAGATACGGCCGCCGATGTTCTGCAGCTTGAGGAGGTCGATGTCGCGAAGGAATTGACAACAATCGAATCCTACTATGAGGCAGCGGCGGCGGAATCAGGCGTCACGCTTTGCGTCGCCAGCGACAATGGCTTGCACGCGCAGTTGGACCGCACCCTGTTCCAGCAGGCCGTCGGAAACCTTGTCTCCAACGCGATCGCGCATTCACACTCGGGCAGCGGAGTTCACCTTGCGGCGACGGCGGACCACGAAAAGCTGAATATCAGCGTGCGCGACACAGGATGCGGAATTGCGCCCGAGCATCTGCCGCACGTGTTTGAACGGTTCTATCGGGTTGACCGAAACCGGACGAAGTCGTCGCAGAACCTGGGGCTGGGCCTCGCGGTTGTGAAAAGCATTGCGACCCGGCACGGCGGCTCCGTGGACATCAGCAGCGCGGTTGGCCGCGGAACCGATGTCAGGCTGGTTATTCCGCTGCGACGGAGATCTTATGCTGCTGCCGCCGAATGACGGTTTCGTCATTTGGGCTTAATCCAGTCGTCACGGGCACGGCTCTACTTTGGATCCCGTATCTGTTTTCGTGCTGGCGATATGCCCTACAAACGCGCTTGCTTCATCATTCTTTGCTGCACCGGATGGCTGGCGGCGTGCGCAAGTTACCGCCCCGCACCAATTTCATCCGAGCAAACCGGACAAGCGATTGAAGCGAGGTCGCTGGAAGATCCTGCCCTGGACCAGTTCATCGGGGCGGCGCTGGCACCGCAGAATGGCCCCGATGCCGGTTCTCAGCCTGCCGCCCGGACCACGTGGGACCTGGCGCGGCTGACGCTGGCGGCTCTGTACTATCAGCCGGATTTTGAACTCACGCGGGTCAGGCTGGAATCGGCGCGTGCCGCGGTTGTCACAGCCGGTCAAATTCCCAACCCGGCATTATCCCTGGGCCTCGATACGTCGCCAATCACACTGAGCCCGACCATCGATTTCCTGATCGAAACATTCGGAAAGCGCGGTTATCGCATAGATCAGGCGCAGGCACTGGTCGATTCCGCGCGCCGCGACGTTGTGACGGGTGCATGGCAGGTGCGCGCGCATGTGCGGGCGGCATTGCTCAACCTTTGGGCGGCACAGCAACGACGTGAACTGCAGCAGCGCCGGCTCACGCTGCAAGACGAGCTCGTTCAGCTTCTCGAACGGCGGTTAATGGAAGGCGAAGCATCGTCTGTCGACGTTACGCGGGAGCGAGTCAACCGAAATCAGTTCAATCTCGCTCTTCGCGATGCGGAGCGTCAGATCGCCGACGCCCAAACGCAACTCGCAACTTCGATCGGCGTACCGGTAGCTTCGGTCGAAGACGAGCCCCTCAGTTTCAATGCTTTTGAACAGCCGGTGATGGTTCGGTCAGATGATTTGCCGCTATTACGCCGGCAAGCGCTGACCGGCCGAAGCGATGTTCAGGCGCTTGTTGATCAGTACCGCGCAGCGGAATCGGCGCTGCAACTTGAAATCGCCAACCAGTACCCGAATGTGGATATCGGTCCTGGTTACACATTCCAGCCCGGCGAAGGATATCAGTTCACAGCGGCAGCCAGCTCAGCACTTCCAGTCTTCAACCAGAATCAGGGCCCGATTCTGGAAGCCGAAGCAAAGCGCCGGACCGTCGCGGGGCAAATTACTTCCCTTCAGGCACAGATCGTTTCGGGTATTGAAACGGCGCTGGCGGATTATCGCGCCACGTCAGCGTCAGTCGCGACGGCGAATGATTTGAATGATGAGGCGCGGACGCGTCTCGCACAAATCATGCAGCAATTCCAGGCCGGCGACGCTGACCGGCCTACGCTCGTATTGGCGGAGATCGAATTGTCAACCACCGAAATCGGCAGCTTTGAAGCAGGCATTCAGCAGCGCCAGGCACTGGCCGCTTTGGAAGACGCGCTCCAGCACCCACTCTTCGAGCCGGATATCAACTTCATTCCGGATGAGCTCCCCCTTTCCGCCATGGGGCCCGTGCAATGACCCGCTCGCAACAACGATTATGGGCTCGCCGCCTGCTTGCCGGCGCGCTGGCGGTGGCGATCGTGGGCGCCGTCTCGGCAGGCGTTGGTTTTGGTTATCTCAGTGGCCGCGGCGAAATAACCGCCGAAGCCGAACGGGACTCGCCGGTTGCACCGCCGATTCGCGTCACGACCGCCGGTGGCCAGACGACGGTCACGCTGGATGATACCGAGATTCAGAACGGCGGGATTCGCACTGCCGCAATAGAAGCCGTGTCGGGCAAAGCACAGATTCAGGCTTTTGGAACGGTTCTCGATCCGCAGCCTCTCACGGATCTCAGCAACAACTACACGACGGCCAGAGACCAGCTCCAGACCGCAGAGGCCAAACTCGCCGCATCGCGTCTGGCTTATGAGCGTGCGCAGCGGCTGTATCAGGACCAGCAAAACGTGTCAGCGGCTCAACTCCAAACCGCGGAAGCCGCGTATCGTGTCGATGAGGCGAACACTGACACGGCGCGAACACAGGCTGAAAACATCGCTTCGTCGGCATCCCAGCAGTGGGGGACCGTGCTGGGTGCGGCGCTGGTGAGCCGCTCAACCATGTTTCTGCGCCTGCTCGCGCGACAAGACGTCCTGATCCAGGTGACGCTGCCGCCGGGCCAGTCGGTCGCGTCTCCGCCCGTAAATGCAACAGCGCAGCCGGCCGGCTCGCGGCCCGTCACCATCAGCTATGTATCGCCGGCGCCGCGAACCGATACGCGAATTCAGGGCATCAGCTTCTATTACATTGCGCCTGCTGCTTCCGGTTTGCTGCCCGGAATGAATCTCAACGTGATGCTGCCTTCGGGTTCCAACACGGGACAGCTTGTACCCGGCTCGGCAGTATTGTGGTTGGACGGCCGCGCCTGGGCGTGGGTCAAGACCAGTGCGCACAGTTTTGTCCGGCGGCCGGTTGCGACCGACAAGCCGCTCGCCGGTGGTTACGTCATCCAAAATATTCCCATCGGATCGGAACTCGTGATGCAAGGCGGACAATTGCTGCTCTCGGAGGAATTCCGCGCGCAAATTCAGATTGAAGATTAGGTGATCGATGGCGGGCGGATTGCAGGCTGCCATTGTCGCATTTTCGATCCGCTTCCGCGGCGTCGTGATCGCGCTGGGCGTCGCGGTGATGATTTACGGCGCATATATGGTCAGCCGGGCCCAATATGACGTGTTTCCGGAATTCGCGCCGCCGCAGGTCTCGGTGCAGACCGAAGCGCCCGGATTGGCCGCGGAGCAGGTCGAAATTCTGATCACGCAACCGCTTGAGAATATTCTCAACGGTTCGCCCGGCTTGCGCTCTATTCGCTCCACATCGATCCAGGGCCTGTCTGTCATTACCATCACGTTCGATCCCGGGAGCAATGTCTATCTGGATCGTCAATTCGTGACCGAGCGGCTTTCAGTTGCCGCAACGCAATTGCCCGCCGGCACACCCGCGCCGGTGATCACGCCTCTCACCTCGGCAACAAGCATTGCTCTGATTGCCGGAATGACATCCAAAAGCCGAAGCCTGATGGATATCCGCACCGTGGCCGACTGGACCGTGCGGCCCCGGCTGCTCGCTGTTCCCGGGGTCGCGAAGGTCGTGGTTTTCGGTGGCGATGTCAGATCGTTGCAAGTCCAGGTCCATCCCGATCAGCTCATCCGGTTCGGAATTGGCATGAATGACGTGCTCACCGCGGCGCAGCGGGCGACGGGTGTGCGCGGCGCGGGCTTTATCGATACGGCCAATCAGCGAATTACCCTGCAAACCGAGGGGCAGTCGCTTACGCCGGAAGAACTGGGCCGCGTCGTGTTGACGAGCCAGGGCGGCGCGAGCACGACTCTGGCCGATGTTGCCGATGTTGTGGTCGCGCCGGAACCGGCGATTGGCGCCGCCACCATTGACGGGCAGCCCGGCGTTCAACTCCTGATATCCGAACAATACGGCGCAAACACACTTGATGTCGCGCAACGCGCCGACGCGGCTTTTGCCGAACTTGCTCCGGCATTGCAGCGGGAAGGAATCGAGCTGCGCACCGATATCTTCCGGCCTGGCAATTTCATTCAATTGGCGACGGCAAATGTCGGCAGATCCCTGATTATCGGCAGTGCGCTGGTGATCGGGATCGTATTTCTGTTCCTGTTCAATGTCCGCACAGCGTTGATCTCATGTGTCGCGATTCCCCTTTCGCTGCTGACCGCGGTTATCGTGCTGGTACGGTCGGGCGTGGCCCTGAACACCATGACGCTTGGCGGACTTGCAATTGCGATCGGCGTGGTGGTTGATGACGCGATCATTGATGTCGAAAATATCGCCCGGCGCTTGCGGGAGAATGTTCTGCGCCCGGACCCGCGGCCAGTTCACCACGTTATCTTCGATGCATGCCTCGAAGTGCGCAGTGCCGTCGTCTACGCGACATTTGCGGTCGTTCTTGTCGTTATTCCCGTATTGGCGCTGTCCGACGTTGCAGGTGCCTTATTTGCGCCGCTTGGAATGGCCTACATCCTGGCCGTTCTCGCCTCGTTGGGTGTCGCTCTCACCGTGACGCCGGCATTGGCAACAGCGCTGCTTGCCGGCGGCGGCGTGCGAGCGGTCGAGCCTCCGATGATCCGCTGGTGCAAATCCGGCTACATCCCTCTTCTGCGCGGCCTTGCCCGGCGCCCCCGCGCGCTTATCGCCGGAGCCGTTGCGCTCGCAGGCGCCACGATTGCGACCTTGCCGTTTTTCGGCGCTTCCTTCGTTCCGGAGCTGAACGAAGGGCATTTCGTGGTTCACATGATTGCGGTACCGGGGACCTCAATTGCCGAATCCGTCCGCATCGGCAACCGGGTCGTTCAAGCGTTGCATAAAATCCCTGCCGTGCGCCTTCTCGCCCAGAGGGCCGGTCGCGCGGAACTGGGAGACGATACCTATGGCACGCATTACAGCGAATTCGAACTCGATCTGCGTCCTCTGAACGGCGATGAGGCGGATGCCGTGCTCTCGGAGATTCGCAAGATTCTCGCGCAATTTCCGGGCGTGGATTTCGCCGTGTTCCCGTTCATCAATGAGCGAATCGAGGAAACTTTGTCGGGGTTCACAGCGCCTCTTGCGGTGAACATTTTTGGCAATGATCTGAATGTACTTGACCAAAAAGCCCGGGACGTCGCGCAGGCGATCCAGCGCGTCCCTGGTGCAACGGATGTGGTGGTTCAGTCCCCGCCCGGAATGCCGCAGCTTAACGTCAATTTGCGCAAAAGTGAGCTTCTTCGCTGGGGCATCGATCCTGTCGATGTGCTGGATATCGTTCGCACCACATATGGGGGCGATGTCATCGGTCAGGTTTTTGATGGAAACCGCACATTCAATGTGATGGTGATTCTCAACCCGCAAGACCGCCGGTCTCTGGTCAGCGTCGGAAATCTGCCGTTGCGGGCTCCCTCCGGGACTTATGTCCGGCTGAATCAAATCGCCGATCTCTCCGAGACTTCGGGGCGCTATCAGATTCTGCATGACGGTGCACAGCGCGTGCAGACCGTCACCGCCAATGTCAGTGGCGGCGACATTGTTACTTTCGTCAACCGCGTCAAAGCTCAAATTGCCAAGATCGAAATGCCGCCGGGCGCCTATGTCGCCTACGGCGGCGCCGCGGAAGCTGAGGCACGATCGCAACGGGACTTGATCGTGAACGAGCTGCTGGCCGCGCTCGGAATTATCGTTTTGATTTCCATGATCACCCGCACGCCGAACAATCTGCTGCTGGTCCTTGCGAATGTTCCGTTTTCGCTGGTCGGCGGTGTGTTGGCGGTTTTCGCATTGGGCGGACTTCTGTCGCTTGGATCAATGGTCGGGTTCATTACTCTGTTCGGCATCACCTTGCGCAATTCGATTCTCATGATTTCCCATTAC
>JAGWSK010000008.1 GCA_028869355.1 Alphaproteobacteria bacterium
ATTGGCGGACAGACTCGAATTGCGCCGGAACAGCGACAACCCCGGCACTTGCCGCAAGGATTCATCGAGATTTGGCGAGACCAGCAATTGGTTCATATTTAGCGTGACGGTGGAGAATGCCGCATTGCCGACCGGATCGGGCGGCGTCGCGCTGACCAGCACGGTTTCCGTTGCCGGCGCAGTTTGCGCCGATGCAGTGGCGGCCATCAGACAGCTCGCCGCAGAGCAGGCGAGCACGAGAGCAGTCGAGCTGCGCAGCCATGATCCCAGAAGGCAATTAGAGCTTTTCGTAATCAAGATTGTTGAAACGCTCCCCTCACCAAGAGCGCGTATACGCTCGCTGTCCCCTCCCCGAAATCGCGTTCCGCGATTTCGACCCTGCCTCAAGGGGAGGGTTGAAAAACCGCGTAAACATGCTCGCCGGTGGCGATTGATTGTCATTTCAACGTCCCCCCATCCCCCGGCAGTCTTTATCGCACTCCCAACCAGAGAAGCACGCCGATAAAAGCCGCGACCAGCATCGGCCGTCCGGCCATGATCCGGCGGAAAACCACCGGATTGGTCCGGCGGTAAATCGCCACGCTCCAAAACCGGATCGCACCGCTGCGAAAATCATAGATCGTCTGCGCGCTGAGGACTGCGGCGATTGCCGCCAAAAGCATCATGTGGATGATCGGCACGGGTCGTTGCGTCGTTAGAGCCCCGTGCGACGGATAACACGAAAGCCGGTTCGGTTACATCTGCATCGCCCAGCCGTCCACATTCATCGCCGCCTGGCGGATGGCTTCACTTAGCGTCGGATGGGCATGGGAGGTCCGCGCAATATCTTCCGATGATGCGGAAAATTCGATCGCGAGCGAGGCTTCGCCGGCCATATTGCCGACGTCGGGGCCGAGCATATGAACACCCAGAACCCGGTCACTCGCCGCGTCGGCGATGATCTTGACGAATCCTTCCGTGGTCAGATTGGTTTTGGCACGTGGATTGGCTGTGAACGGAAATTTCCCGACCTTGTAGTTGATGCCGGCCTGCTTCAACTCCTCTTCATTTTTACCGACCACTGCGACTTCGGGATAGGTGTAAATGACCGACGGAATGGCATCGTAATTGACGTGACCGGCGCGGCCCGCGATGCGCTCGGCGCAGGCGATCGCTTCGTCTTCTGCCTTGTGCGCAAGCATGGCGCCGGGGCGGACATCGCCGATGGCCCAAACGCCGGGAATATTGGTCCGGAAATGCTCATCGGTTTCGACCACGCCACGGGCATTCAGCTTTACCCCGATGTCTTCCAGGCCAAGATTGCCTGTATAGGGACGGCGGCCAATCGCGACCAACACGATATCGGCGTCCAGTACAGCGGCATCCCCACCTGTTGCGGATTCGACCGAGACCGACAGCACCTTACCTTTGCTGACCCCAGTGACTTTGCTGGACAGCCGGAATCTCATTCCCTGGCGCTCGAGCAGCCGGTGAAACTGACGCGCCACTTCGGCATCGATGCCGGGAACGATGCGATCGAGAAATTCGACCACGGTGACTTCTGCTCCAAGGCGCCGCCACACCGAGCCCAGCTCCAGCCCGATAATGCCTGCGCCCACCACCAGCAGACGTTTGGGAACGGATTTCAGCGACAAGGCACCGGTCGATGAAACGATCTGCTGCTCGTCGATTTTCACGCCGGGCAGCGGAGTGACTTCCGATCCTGTGGCGATCACAACGTGATCGGTGAAGATTTCGAGAATCCCCGTTTGCGACTTGACCTGTACCCGGCCAGGCGCGGTGATTTTTGCCCGTCCGACAATGCCTTCGACCTTGTTTTTGCGGAAAAGAAATTCAACGCCACGGGTGAGCTGGTCCACGGCCTGCTGCTTTTGCGCCATCATGGCTGGAAGATCGAGGCCGGGCGAGCCGGTGATGCCGAATCTGGCAAAGTCCTTGCGCGCGAGTTCATAGAGTTCGCTGGCGTGCAGCAGCGCTTTGGAAGGAATACAGCCGACGTTGAGACAGGTGCCGCCAAACCTGCCGCGATCATCAATGCACGCTGCCGACAGCCCGAGCTGGCCAAGCCGAATGGCGCAATTATAGCCGCCCGGTCCGCCGCCGATTACGACAACGTCGAAGCGGTCCGCCATTATGCTTGCTCAGGCATTACAGGTCCAGCAACAGGCGCTGGGGATATTCGAGATTTTCCTTCACGCGAACGAGGAAGGTGACGGCTTCGCGGCCATCGACGAGACGATGGTCGTAGGACAGCGCGAGATACATCATCGGCCGGATTTCAATCTTGTCCCCGATTGCCATTGGCCGGTTCTGGATCTTGTGCATCCCGAGGATGCCGCTCTGCGGCATATTGAGGATCGGCGTGGACATCAGTGAGCCGAACACGCCGCCGTTGGTGATGGTAAAGGTGCCACCCAGAAGGTCTTCCAGTTTGAGCTTATTGCCGCGGGCGTTCGCGCCGAGTTCGGCGATGCGTTTTTCGATTTCGGCGAGCGACAGCGAATCGGCATCGCGCAGTACGGGAACCACAAGCCCGCGATCGGTCGAGACCGCAACACCGATATCGTAAAAGTGCTTGTAGACGATGTCGTCGCCATCGATCTCGGCATTGACGGCCGGAATTTCCTTCAGCGCCGCGATGCATGCTTTTACGAAAAAGCCCATGAATCCCAGCTTGACGCCATGCTTCTTTTCGAAGCCGTCGCGCCAGGTGGTGCGCAACGTCATGATCTGCGACATGTCGGCTTCATTGAAGGTGGTCAGTTGCGCCGCGATTTCCTGCGACTCCTTCAGACGCATTGCGATGGTGCGGCGCAGGCGCGACATCGGCACACGCTCTTCGCGCATCGCCTGCGTGCGCGTGACCGGCGCGATAGCAGCGAGTGATACCGGTTCTGCCGCCGGCGTCTTCGCCCGCGCGGCGACGGCTTCCAGCGCATCGCCCTTCGTGACCTGACCGCGTTTGCCGGTTCCGGCGATCTTTGATGGATCGATCAGCTCTTCCTCCGCGATGCGGAGAACCGATGGCGGTGGTGGCGGCGGCGCGCCGGGCGCCCTTGCTTCGGCCGGAGCGGCTGACTTGGCGGGCGCGGCCGGTTTGGCGGGTGCGCTGGCTTTGGCCTCAGTCTTTGCGGCCGGCCGCGTCGTCGCGCCTTCGGCCACCTGACCCAGAACGGATCCCACCGATACTGTGCCGCCCTGCTGAATCTCGATGTGTTCGAGAACGCCGGCAGCCGGGGACGGCACTTCGACATTCACCTTGTCGGTTTCGAGCTCAACCAGCGGCTCGTCCTGTTTGACCGGCTCGCCTTCGCGCTTGAGCCAACGCGCGATAGTCGCCTCCGTGACCGACTCCCCCATCGCCGGTACCTTGATTGCAATGCTCATTGCGGTCCCCTGTACCGAAGGCAGATGCGGCAGTTCATAACGTCAGTGCCTCGTTGAGCAGGGCCTCAAGCTCGACCAGATGCTGTTTCATTTGCCCTGCCGCGGGCGATGCGGCGGCTTTGCGGCCGGCATAGGGCAGTGGCCCCCGGCGCCCCAACTGCTCCATGACACTTTCTATGCAGGGTGCGATAAATGACCATGCACCCTGATTTTTCGGCTCTTCCTGGCACCAGACGATATCCGCGTTGGCGAAGCGCGTTAGCTCATCGGTGAGGGCCAGCCCCGGAAACGGATAAAGCTGTTCGAGCCGGAGAATTTCGATGTTCGCCGCCTTGCGTTTTTCCCGCGCCTCGAACAGGTCGTAATACACCTTTCCGCTGCACAGGACGACCCGCTGGATCTGTTCGGCGGGCGCCAGCTCAAGCGTGCTGCCCGGCAGTGTGCGAGCATCATCGGCGAGGACCCGGTGGAACGAGGATCCGGGGCCAAAATCTGCGAGTTTTGACACGGCCCGCTTGTGCCGCAGCAGCGACTTGGGTGTCATCACCACCAGCGGCTTGCGGAAATTCCGATGCATCTGCCGCCGCAGCACATGGAAGTAATTGGCCGGCGTGGTGCAGTTCGCAACCTGCATATTGTCGTCGGCGCAAAGCTGCAGAAAGCGTTCGAGCCGCGCCGAAGAATGTTCCGGCCCCTGTCCTTCAAATCCGTGCGGCAGCAGCAGGACAAGGCCCGACATGCGCAACCACTTCATTTCGCCTGAGGCGATAAACTGGTCAATGATGACCTGTGCGCCATTGGCGAAATCGCCAAACTGCGCTTCCCACAGCACCAATGCGCGCGGCTCGGCCAGGCTATAGCCGTATTCAAAACCCACCACGGCTTCTTCGGAGAGCAGCGAGTCGATGACTTCGAACTCCGCCTGGCCGTCGCGGACATGATTCAGCGGCGTGTAGCGATCTTCCGTCTCCTGATCGACCAGGACGGAATGGCGGTTCGAAAAGGTGCCGCGTGTCGAATCCTGGCCGGACAGGCGGACCGGCAATCCTTCATCCAGCAGCGTGCCGAATGCCAGTGCTTCGCCGGTGGCCCAGTCGATGCCTTCGCCGGTTTCGAACATTTCCCGTTTGGCCTGCATCAGGCGGGCAATCGTCTTGTGTGCGCGAAAACCATCGGGAACGTGCGAAATCGCCTGCCCAATGCGCTTCAGGTCGGTGATTTCAACATCGGTCTCGCCGCGGCGATCGCCGCGCGGCGCGGTTTCCAATCCGGACCAGCGGCCATCGAGCCAATCGGCTTTGTTGGGCAGATGCGATTTCGCCGCTTCCAATTCCTCTTCCAGCGTCTGGCGGAAGGACGCCATTGAGTCCTGGAATTCCTTGTCGCTGATGACGCCTTCTTCAATGAGCTTCTTCGCGTAGATGTCGAGCGTCGTTGGGTGGTTCCGTATCGCGCGATACATCAATGGCTGCGTGAACGCCGGCTCGTCACCTTCGTTGTGGCCAAATCGCCGATAGCAGAACATGTCCACAACGACATCTTTGTGGAACAGCTGCCGGAATTCCGTGACGATACGCGCGCAATGGACCACCGCTTCCGGATCATCGCCATTGACGTGCAGAATCGGCGCCTGAACCATCAACGCCACATCTGAGGGGTACGGCGACGAACGCGCGAAAGCCGGCGCAGTGGTAAATCCGATCTGATTGTTGACCACAAAATGAACCGTCCCGCCGGTGCGGAATCCCTTGGTGCCCGACATTGCGAAACATTCGGCGACAACGCCCTGGCCGGCGAAGGCGGCGTCCCCGTGCAGCAACAGCGGCAGCACCGTACTGCGGTTGACTTTGTCACCATATTGGAACTGTTTGGCGCGCGATTTGCCGAGCGCGACCGGATCGACCGCTTCCAGATGCGATGGATTTGCCGTCAGCGACAGATGGACATTGTTGCCGTCGAATTCGACATCTGACGACGCGCCGAGATGGTATTTGACGTCGCCCGAGCCCTGCACATCGGACGGTTTGGCAGACCCGCCCTGGAATTCGTGGAAAAGCTGGCGATAGGGTTTGCCCATGACATTGGCAAGCACATTGAGCCGGCCGCGGTGGGACATGCCAATGACGATATCCTTCACCCCGAGTTTGCCGCCGCGCTTAATGATCTGCTCAAGTGCGGGAACCATCGCTTCGCCGCCGTCAAGACCGAAACGCTTGGTGCCGACGAATTTCAGGCCGCAGAATTTCTCGAAGACTTCGGCCTGCATCAGCCTGTTCAGGATCGCGCGCTTGCCTTCCGGGGAGAAGCTGACCGGTCTCGCCCCCTCGATACGCCGCTGCAGCCAGTCGCGTTGTTCAGGATCTGAGATGTGCATGTATTCATAGCCGATCGTGCCGCAATAGGTGCTGCGAAGGACGTCCACCAGTTCGCGCGGAGTGACGGTCTCGCGGCCCATGGTGCCGTCGACAAAGATCGGCCGGTCGAGATCACGATCGTAGAAGCCGTAGAAGGAGGTCTGCAGTTGCGGCAGGGGCCTGGGGCTTGCAAGCTTCAGCGGGTCGAGATCGGCCTCCCGGTGTCCGAGCTGGCGATAGGCGCGGACCAGTTGGACCGCGCGAATGGATGCCTGCGCGTCTGCGCCTGAGCGTGCTTCGGCCGCAACTCTTGTTTCGGCGCCAGTGCGTGCCGGCAGTCCCGGCAGTTCTACGGGGCGTCCTTCCTGCAATGCCTCAAAGAAGGCGCGCCAGGTGCCGTCGACCGATGCCGGATCGTCGCGAAATTGTTCGTACAGGGCCTCGACAAAGGCGGCATTGTTGCCGCTGAGGAAGGATGTCGCCTCGAGAACGGCATTCGAGGAGTGCTCACGCGTCTTGCCGTTCTTGTTTGAAATAGCCGTCATATTCGTGACTCATGGAACATTGGCACCGCCATTACGCAATTGGCATCGCCGCAGGAGGGGGGCGGGGTGGTTAATGAAACTGCTTCGGCACCGTTTGGGTGATAGGCGCAAAGCGGTGGTTAATCCAGAACTGTGTCATTTTCGGTGCGAAACCAGTTCCAACAGGGTGGTCCCCAGCGCGGCCGGATTGCGCGATACCTGGATGCCCGCCGACTGCATCGCCTCGATCTTCGACGCCGCACCGCCCTTGCCGCCGCTGATGATGGCCCCGGCGTGGCCCATCCGGCGGCCGGGCGGCGCCGTCACACCGGCGATAAACCCAACCATCGGTTTTCGGACTTTGGAGTGCTTGAGGAATTCCGCTGCATCCTCCTCCGCCGTGCCGCCGATTTCGCCAATCATGACGATGGACTGCGTTTCGGGATCGGCGAGAAACCGGTCGAGAACGTCGATGAATTCGGTGCCCTTGACCGGATCGCCGCCAATTCCGACACAGGTCGATTGGCCGAGGCCAACCGCCGTCGTCTGCGCCACGGCCTCATAGGTCAGCGTTCCCGAACGGGAAACAATTCCGACCGAACCGCGCTTGTGGATGTGGCCTGGCATGATTCCGATCTTGCATTCACCGGGCGTGATCACGCCGGGGCAGTTGGGACCGATGAGGCGGGATGACGAGCCGCAAAGCGCACGTTTGACCCGCACCATGTCCAGCACCGGAATACCTTCGGTGATGCAGACGATCAGCTCAATTTCTGCGTCAATCGCCTCGAGAATCGCGTCGGCGGCGAAAGGCGGAGGAACATAAATCGCTGTGGCGTCCGCACCGGTCGCCTCGCAGGCCTGCCGCACAGTATCAAACACAGGCAGACCGAGATGGGTACGGCCGCCTTTGCCGGGCGAAACGCCGCCGACCATTTTCGTGCCATAGGCAATGGCCTGTTCGGAATGAAACGTGCCCTGCGCGCCGGTAAAACCCTGGCAGATCACTTTGGTGTTGCGGTCGACGAGGATCGACATCAGCGGTCTTTCACCTGGGCGACGATTTTTGCCGCCGCGTCCGCGAGATCGCTTGCCGAAATGATCGGCAGCCCCGATCCGGCCAGAATGGCGCGGCCCATCTCGACATTGGTGCCTTCCAGCCGCACCACCAGCGGCACGGACAAGGATACTTCCTTTGCCGCAGCGACGATTCCGTTGGCGATGATGTCGCAGCGCATGATGCCGCCGAAAATATTCACCAGAATCCCCTTCACCGCCGCATCGGAGAGGATGATCTTGAGTGCCGCGGTCACCTTTTCCTTCGATGCGCCGCCGCCGACGTCGAGGAAATTGGCCGGCAACCCGCCGTAGAGTTTGATGATGTCCATTGTCGCCATGGCCAGTCCGGCGCCGTTCACCATGCAGCCGATCGAGCCATCGAGTTTGATGAAGCTGAGGTCGTATGTGGCCGCTTCCCGCTCCGAGGGGTCCTCCTCATCCGGATCGCGCAGGGCCTGCATGTCGGCGTGGCGAAACAGGGCGTTGTCGTCAAAGACGACTTTTGCATCGAGGCAGATCAGCCGGCCGTCGCGGGTCAGCACAAAGGGATTGACCTCGAGCAGACTCATGTCCCTGGCGATGAAGGCGGAGTAGAGCGCCTCGACCGCCTGGCTGACGCGATTGGCGGCATCGCCCTTTACTTCAAGCGCGATGGCAATCCCGCGTGCCGTATGGGCGGTGAATCCGGGGGCGGGATCGATTCTGAAGGTTTTGATCGCCTCAGGTGACTTTTTGGCGACTTCCTCAATATCCATTCCGCCGGCACGGGATGCGATGAACGAAACGCTCGCAGTTTCGCGGTCCACGAGTGCCGAGAGATAAAACTCCTGCGCGATATCGCAGGCCTCTTCGATATAAAGCCGCCGCACCACGCGCCCGTGCGGGCCGGTTTGCGGGGTGACCAATGTCATGCCCAGCATGCGGTCGGCTTCGCGCTTCACTTCGTCGAGCGAATTCGCCAATTTGACGCCGCCACCCTTGCCGCGGCCACCGGCATGGATTTGCGCTTTCACGACCCATTTCGAGCCGGGCAGTTCGCGCGCCGCGCTGACTGCCTCGTCCACTGAAGTTGCGGGCTGGCCGCGTAGCAGAGGAACGCCAAAGTCGCGCAGCACCGCTTTGGCCTGATATTCGTGGATATTCATGAAATTCCGGCGATTTGCGGGCCCCTATTTAGCAGCCAATGACGGTTCAGCAAGCCCGCGCGGCATTGTTACGCAAAAGCTTCACCGAATATCGGGTTACCCCGAGGGGAGCAGGTCGAGCATCGCGGCCTGATTTGGACTTCCGGCCACCGCCAAACGGGCGAAAACCAACGGCGACAAGGCCTCGGCAGTCGCCACACTGATGCAAAAAGCCTCCAGCCTTTGGCAATGCTCGGCCAGACCGTCTTTGGCCGCCAGCGCCGCGAATACGCGTGCGGTTCGGGGCGAGAACATCAGCACACCATCGAGCATATCGGTCCGTAACGCCTCGCCTGCATTAGCCGGCAACGATTCGGCGGGAACGGCTTCGTACAGAATTGCTGCCTCGACCTGGTAACCGTGCGCCTCCAGCCCCTGTTTGATCCGGCCAGCGGTTTCGGTGCCGGCGGCATGCAGCAATTTCCCATCCGCCGGATTTGTGCTTTCCGCTACTTTCGCAATCAGAGCCGCGGCGTCACCATCGGCGCTGATGACATTCGCAAATCCGAAATGACGCGCGGCTTCTGCTGTTTGCGGCCCCACGACATAGACCGGCAAATTCCGTTGGGAAGAACGGGCGGCAAAGCCCCGAATGCCGTTCGCGCTGCTTGCCAGAACGGCCTGGAAATTCAGCAGTGGAATCTCACCACCGGGCATGAAGCGCAGTTCCAGCAGTGGCGCAATCACCGCCTCGTGGCCACGCCCCCTCAGGATAGCCGCAAATGCTTCGGCATCTTCGCGTGGTCTGGTGACGAGAAGGCGCATTGCTCAGTAGCGAGGAAAGTCCTCTCCCGCAGTCTGGCGGATTTCCTGTGCGGCCCCTTCGCCCGCCGCATAACTTTGGGCAATCGCGGTCTCCTGCGACAATTCCGCGTGGGCA
>JAGWSK010000009.1 GCA_028869355.1 Alphaproteobacteria bacterium
GGATTTTTCAGATAGCCTTTCATCACGATATTGCCGCGGAACATGACTTCGCCCAGCGTCTGACCATCAGCCGCAACCGGCTGCATGGTTTCGGGGTCAAGCACCGTCAGGTCTTCGAGCGCAGGATAAGGCACGCCCTGCCAGATCCGCCTTGCACCCTGGTCGGCTGGCGGCATTAGACTCCATTCGGGATGCCATTCATTGACTGTCGCGGGGCCATAGGTCTCGGTGAGTCCATAGACATGGGTCAGATCAAACCCGGCCTCGAGCATCCCCATCAACACGGCTTCGGGCGGCGGTGCGGCAGCATGGACAAAGTTGACGCGGTGTTCAAATTTCCGCTTCACGTCCGGCGAAGCATTGAGCAAAACCGACATCACGGCCGGTGCGCCGCACAGATGCGTCACCCGGTGCGTGGCGATTGCCAGGTAGATGTCGGCAGCGCGAACCCAGCGCAGACAAACATGGGTCCCTGCAGTCAGCGCCAGTGTCCAGGGAAAGCACCAGCCATTGCAGTGGAACATCGGCAGCGTCCAAAGATAGACCGGCCGTTCCTGAATCCGGCACGCCAGCGTATTGGAATAGGCCATCAGGGCGGCGCCACGGTGATGACAGACGACACCCTTGGGATTGCCGGTCGTGCCCGACGTATAATTCAGCGAGATGGCGTCCCATTCGTCCCGCGGCAGCGGCCAATCGAATTCCGGATCGCCCGCGGCCAGAAAAGCCTCGTATTCCACCGCGGGAGCGATTTCCCCTCCCTGAGGAAATTCCGGATCGTCGTAAACCACGACCTGCGGCTTCACGTGAGCGAGCTTTAGCGCAGCCGTTGCGAGAGCGGCAAATTCGCGGTCGGCAATGAAGACTCGCGTTTCGGCGTGATCCAGCATGAAGGCAATGGACGCGGGGTCGAGCCGGGTGTTGAGCGCATTCAGCACGCATCCCGCCATGGGCACACCATGATGGGCTTCCAACATGGCCGGCGTGTTCGACAGCAGAACGGACACCGTGTTGCTGCGTGCCAGGCCGGAACGAAGGAGTGCGGAGGCAAGACGGCGCGAGCGGGCGTAGAATTCTGCATAGGAATAGCGCTGGCTTCCATGGATGATCGCAGTTGTTTCAGGGAAAACCCGTGCGGCGCGGCGCAAAAACGTTAGCGGGGTCAGCGGCTGAAAATTCGCGGCGGTGCGGTCAAGATTGAAATCGTAAATGGTGGCGGCGGCCTTTCTCGCAGCGGGCGCGAGTTTTCGCATCTTCTTCGCCGTTGCGGTTTTTTTGGCCGGCTTTTTCTTTGCAACCGGCGTTGCCGTTTTCGGCGCCTTGCCGCGATTCCGCCGTACGGCTGGTTTGCGCGTCCTGCTGCTGCCCTTTCGGCTTCGCCCCGCCATGTCCGCTCTACATAAAATCAATCAAAAGGACGCTACTGTCCCGATTCTGAAATTCGCTTGCTCTCTATATAGGCATCCATGCGAATTTCAGAATCGAAGGACAGTAGCAATCATTTGATTCTAGTGTCGTTTCGGTTTCGAAGTTCGCAACGCGCGGCCTATATCGAAACCATGCGAACTTCGAAACCACGACACTAGTAGCATGCCGTGATTCGCGTTGTGTGATTCACCGCCCCGAAAGGAAATCATGGCCGAGAGCAGTACAACCGTAAAAGCCGGACTGTTTCGCGGCCTCTATGACTGGATGATGGCCAATGCAGGCAGCCGCCACGCCTGGTTGGCGCTGTTCGGATTCGCATTTGCCGAGAGTTCGTTTTTTCCACTGCCTCCCGACCTGCTCCTAATCCCGATGGTGCTGGCCGACCGCCGGCGCGCATTCCTGATCGCTCTCGTCTGCACCACCGGCTCGGTCACCGGCGGGATGCTGGGCTATACCATCGGATATCTGCTGTTCAACTCGCTGGGACAATGGCTGATTTCGCTATACGGGTCGGGCGATCTCGAAGCGTTCCACGCGGCCTACGCCAAATGGGGACAGTGGATCATCCTGTTCCAGGGATTGACGCCGATTCCGTATAAAATCGTCACGATCGCCACCGGCTTCGCGAAATTCCCCTTCGGCCTGTTCGTGCTGATGTCCGCGATCACCCGCGGCTTCCGCTATTTTACCGAAGCGGGTTTGCTCTATGTCTTCGGAGAACCGATCCGCGGCTTTATCGAACGGCGTTTCCGGCTTGCGCTGTTCGCCGCATTGGCCACGATCATCGCCGGTTTTGTCCTTGTCCGGTACGTCTTTTAAGTTTCTTCTTCTTCGCTTTCAGCGGAAAGGCCGGACGTCGTCTCTTCGACCGTCTTCAGGCCCTCGCCCTGTCGTTTGATAACACGCGGTTTGCGGGATGCGGCGCGGCCGACGGCGAAATCGAGCTCGATTTGCGTACACAGTCCGAGCGTGACCGGATCGACCGCCTTGATGTTCGGGGAATTCCAGTGCCCGCGATCGCGGATTTTGGCGATCGTCGTCTTGGTCGTGCCGATCAGCTTCATGATATCGGCATCGGTAAGCTCCGGGTGATTGCGCAACAGCCAGTAAATCGCATCGGGCTTGTCCTGACGCTTCGAAACCGGCGTATAGCGCGGAGTCTTTTTCGCCTTGATGTGCGGCATCTTGTATTTCGACGATGCCATCCGGAGCCGGTAGTCGGGATTTGCTTCGCCTTTCTCGATTTCCTCGCGAGTCAACTGCCCGGTCGCGATCGGATCAATCCCCTTGATGCCTTTGGCGACGTCTTCGTCAGCGATGCCTTTCACTTCCAGCGGGTGCATGCCGCAGAAATCGGCGATCTGGTCGAAACTGAGCGATGTGTTGTCGATCAGCCACACGGCGGTTGCTTTGGGCATCAATGGTTTGTCGGACATAAGCGCTTTCCTTTCGTGAGGGGCTGTCACACCTCACCTCGCTCTCAAGAACTGGCTTTCGAGGAAGGCCCCTTTCTTAGCCGGGAAGCACGGCGGTGCAAACCAAAATCAGGGGATGAGTAGAATTTTACCGATATGGCGGCTTTCACGCATCATCTGGTGGGCAAAATCCGCCTGGGCGAGCGGCAGACTGCGCCAGGTAACGGGCTTGAGCCGGGCGGTTTCGAACAGCGGCCAGACCTCGCGCGCCAGCTGGTCACGGATGGGTGCTTTTTCCGCATCCGGCCTGCCGCGCAGCCCGGTCGCGCCGAGCGTAAGAAGCCGGGCCTGAACGATACGGAAATCGACTTCCACCTTGGGTCCTTTTTGGTAGGCGATGTTCATAAGCCGCCCGCCCCGCGCGAGCGCATTCAGGTTTCGCATCACGTAATCGCCGCCGACCATATCCAGAATGACGTCGACGCCGCGGCCATTGGTTTCCTGCTTAACCGCTTCAACGAAATCCTCGGTTTTGTAGTTGATCGCCCGGGTTGCACCGAGACCTGCACAGGCGGCGCATTTTTCGTCGCTTCCCGCAGTCGTGAACACGCGATGGCCGCGGGCGTGCATCAGCTGGATGGCCGCGGTGCCGATGCCGCTCGATCCGCCGTGAACCAGAAAGCTTTCGCCCGGCCGCAGCCGCGCGCTGTCGAAGACATTGCTCCAGACTGTGAAATAGACCTCGGGCAGACCGCCGGCATCTTCCACCGAAACCGGCGACGGCGCCGGCAAAGTGCAGAGAGCGGATGCGACCGCATATTCGGCGTAGCCGCCGCCCGCCAGCAGCGCGCAGACCCGATCGCCTTCACGAAAGCCGGTGACCGCCTGACCCATCGCAACAATGGTTCCGGAACATTCAAGGCCAGGAGTGTCCGGCGCGCCTGCCGGCGGCGGATGGTGGCCCTGCACCTGCAGCAGGTCGGCGCGATTCACGCCTGCCGCCGCGAGTTTGACCAGAATCTGCCCGGGCCCGGGATGCGGTACGAGGATTTCCCGCAACTGCATCTTTGTCCCCGCAGCGGAGCGCTCCACCGCAATGGCGGCCATGGTTTTCGGAAAGCTCATGTTTTCTTGCTCTGGATGGAAATTGTGCCAAGATTAAAGAAAGGAATGCGAAATGGCCATTGACCTCGACGAACTCGAGCCGCGCAAGCCCAAATTGGACATTGTGCTGGGCGAAGATCTTTCGGCGCTTTCGGCGCATGAGCTGGATAAGCGCATCGCCGCGCTGGAAACGGAGATTGCCAGAGCAAAAGATGCCCTGCGCTCAAGGGCGACCACGAAGAGCGCGGCGGACGCATTTTTCAAGCGCGGATGACCCGCCTGCGCGCATGCGCGCTTCGGCGCGGTTGGTGCTTGTCGCGCCGTAGCCAGAAGGGCGAAGGCGGATGAGAAACCGGCACAGGGCGAATGCACCCGGCACCTGGTACATCGACACGAGCTGTACCGATTGCTCGGCTGCGCGCACGGTCGCGCCGGGACTGATCGTCGAGCGCGACAGCCAGTCGGTATTTGCCCGCCAGCCTGAGACCGAGGACGAACTGCGCATGGCATGGCGCGCGCGTTTGCTATGCCCCTCGGCGTCCATCCATACCGAACACAAACTGCCCCAGCCCGCCGGTATTTTTCCGGAAAAACTGGCGCGCGGCGTTTTTCGCCTTGGCTACAACGCCGCTGATGCCGCAGGCGCCCATTCATTCCTGATCCACCGCGAGGGCGGAAATTTCATGGTCGATGGACCGCGATGGGCAAAACCCGTCGTGGACGCGATCGCCGAACGCGGCGGTCTGAAAGGAATCCTCCTCACTCATCGCGATGATATTGGCGATGCCAAACGCTATGCTGGGCATTTCGATGCGCAAGTCTGGATTCACCGGGCCGACCATAACCGGGCGCCCTTCGCCGGCAATCTGATCGAAGGATTGGAGCCCGTGAAGATCACGGATGACATCCTCGCGATTCCGCTGCCCGGCCATACGAAAGGCAGTGTTGCCTATCTTTATGGTGACCGCTGTCTTTTTACCGGAGATTCGCTGGCCTGGAGCTTCGAAGCCGGCGATCTGATGGCGTGGCGCGAGTTCTGCTGGTTCTCGTGGCGGGAGCAAACAAAGTCACTAAAACGGCTGCTCGACCACCGGTTCGAAACAGTGCTCGCCGGTCACGGCGGCAGCATAACTTTGCCGGAGGACGAAATGCGCCGGCGGCTTCGCGCACTCGTCGCCAGAATGGAAGCCGATTAGCCCTTAACGAAACTGGCGAAGCGCTTGTTGAAGCGCGTCAGCC
>JAGWSK010000060.1 GCA_028869355.1 Alphaproteobacteria bacterium
AACGATGCGGCAGAACACGTGCACCGGCGGGAAGGACCTCATCGGTGGAAATATCATCGCCTACTTTAAGAATGATCGGGATTTCGAGCTGATCGGGCAAGGGATCGAATTCGGGCAGCGATTTGATGCCGGGGCCTTTGACGAGCTGAACCCTGCGCGCCGCTTCGGGTGAAAGCGGCTCCTCCATCAAGGACATCACCGTGGGAGCTGAAGCTACAGCATTGAGTGTTGGATAGGTTTGCTTGAGGCCGCGCGGGTCGGTGATTTTGCCGGCCAACGCCGATGCCGCCGCGGTTTCGGGCGAACACAACCAGACGCGGTCCTCCCTGGTGCCCGAGCGTCCCGGGAAATTTCGCGGCACGGTGCGAAGCGAATTCTGCCCGGTGGCCGGCGCCTGTCCCATTCCGATACAACCGTTACAGCCGGTCTGATGCAGACGTGCGCCGGCCGCTACGAGCATACCGAGATGGCGGTCGGCGGAGAGCCGCTCCAGGATTTCGCGCGAACTCGGATTGACGTCGAACGAGATATTCGCCGGAACTGTCTTGCCACGGACGATTTCGGCCACAATGGCAAAATCGCGCCAGCCCGGATTGGCGGAACTGCCGATATAGGCCTGATAGATCGGCTCGCCCGAAACTTCGCGCACGGTGACGACATTGCCGGGACTGGACGGCTTTGCGATCAGCGGCTCGAGTTGCGAAAGATCGATTTGATCCTGTTCGTCATACGGGGCTTCAATGTCGGCGCGCAGCTCGACCCAATCGCCGCCGCGTCCCTCATTCTCCAGAAACTGCTTCACCGCGATGTCCGAAGGGAAAACCGACGTGGTCGCGCCAAGCTCGGCACCCATATTGGCGATCACATGCCGGTCCATCGCCGACAAGTTCTTTAGTCCGGGCCCGTAATATTCGATGATCTTGCCGACGCCGGCGGCGACTCCGTGGCGGCGCAGCATCTCCAGGATGACATCCTTGGCGCTGACCCAGTCCGGCAGCCGGCCGGTCAGCCGCACGCCCCAGACTTTTGGCATTGCCAACCGAAATGGCTCGCCGGTCATCGCCATCGCAACGTCGAGACCACCGGCGCCAATGGCGAGCATTCCGAGACTTCCCGCCGCCGGAGTGTGGCTGTCGGAGCCGAGCATCGAGCGGCCGGGTCTGCCAAACCGCTCCATATGCACGACATGGCTGATGCCGTTCCCGGGGCGTGAGTACCAGACGCCAAACCGGCGGCAGGCGCTTTCCAGGAACCGGTGATCGTTTGCGTTCAGCTGATCGGTTTGCAGCAGATTGTGATCGACATATTGCACACTGATCTCGGTGCTGACCCGATCGATTGCCATCGCTTCAAGCGACAGCATCACCAGCGTTCCCGTCGCATCCTGGGTCAGGGTCTGATCGATGTGGATGGCGATTGGCGCGCCGGGGGACATCTCGCCCTCGACGAGATGTGCGGCAATGAGCTTTTGCGCGAGATTCGGGGCCACTTTTTCGAGTCCCAAAGCCAGTTTCACGCCGGCCAAGAACCGGTGCCTTAGGATAATGTCTGATGCGCCCGACCGTTCCTGGAACCAAATAAACGCGCTTCGGGCGATGCAGAGTGGTACAGTCGAACGCGAGATCTCGCACGCACAGGGAGAAGCAGGTGGGCGATTTGACTGAGGATACGGGCGAGGTTTCACACCGCCGCGGCTTTTTCGGCCGCATCGCGGCAGCCTCGGCACTGGGGTTGTTTGGCCTTGCGGCAGGTCGCGCGCAAGCACAGACGGCCGCGGGGGATGGCCCGGACTGGCCGGGCACGCTGAAAGGCCGTCATAAGCAAGTTTTTGACGTTTACGGGGTGTTTGAGGGATTCCCGCTCGGTTTCGCCAACAACTTCCTGGCGCCCAACCAATCGGCTACTGCGGTGCTGATCTTCCGGCATCAGGGAATCCCCCTGGCCCTGGGGAGCGCCATGTGGGCGAAATACAAGCTTGGCGAGGCGTTCAAGGTCATCGATCCGGAAACCAAAGCGCCGGCTCTGAAGAACCCCTGGTTCGAGCCAAAGCCCGGCGCGCTGGGAAATCCCGATGTCGCACTTGACCGGCTCCTCGCGCGGGGCAGCGTATTGGGCGCCTGTGGCGTCGCCTTGCGGGGCCAGGCCCGCCGTTTGGCGGCAAATGCCGGGATGACGCCGGACGACGCATTCAAGGAATGGACCGCCAATCTGATCCCGGGGGTCACGGTCCTTCCGTCGGGCACATGGGGGGTGAATCGCGCGCAGGAAGCCGGCTGCACCTATTGCGGTGGTGGCTAAGAAAAGGCGCTAATTCGAAATGCCTCGCCTTGCGCAACCAGCGCGACTGCGGCATGCTTTGTTCAACTGCGTTGGTCCGTCGCGTGTGGGCATCCGAGTGGGAGCGGCGTCTGGCATGTTCAACCATCGTTTCTCGGCTGTTGCCGGCACTTTGCTCGTGGTCGCCCTGGTCGCGCGCGCGAGTGCCGCCCAGGACGCTCCGGATCCGAACACGCAGCGCGAATTCGGCGCCAAATTGCAGGTCTGTGGCGCCTGCCATGGCAATGACGGCGTGCCCAAAGGTCCCACTATTCCGGTCATCTGGGGCCAACAGGAAAGCTATCTCGAAAAGCAGCTGCATGATTTCCAGGTCGGCAATCGCAGCCAGGAAGTCATGAACTGGATGGCAGGCACGCTGACCCAGGAGGAAGTGAAACCCTCGACGGTTGTTTTCGCCAACCGGAAATGGCCGGTGCAGGCCCGTCCCGCCGCCGCCATCGCGCCCCCGCCGGGCGTGGCCGTCTGTCAGGCGTGCCACCAGGCCAATTTCATGGGCGCGGCACAGAATGAAGGTGCGCCGACACCGCGGCTGGCCGGCCAAAGCTATGACTATCTCGTTTCGGCGATGAACCGCTTTGCCAATGGCGAGCGGACCAACAACGCCGATATGGTGCAAATCATGAAGGGACTCTCGCCCGCGCAACGCGAGGCGATGGCGCATTACCTGTCCTCTCTCTGAATTTTGTTTGCGTTCTTCAGCACACGAATTTTTGGAATCACAGGAGGAAACGATGGATTCCAGTCAATCTGACCGCAGGCGGTTCCTGAAACAGGCAGCGGCCGGTGTGGCGGCCGGTGCGGCGGGCTTCGCCGCGGGCGCGCAATGGTCGGGTTCGGCCAAAGCACAGCCCTCGGAACGGACCGACAGTAGCGGCGTCCGTGAAGTCGCCGAGTCCGACGATGTCGGCCATGTGCATCGCGCACCGCCGCGGCGCGGGGCGAGATACAGCCTCGATCACATGACGCATTACACCCCGCTGCAGGATTACGCCGGAATCATCACACCGGCGCCCATCCACTTCGTGCAGCAGCACTCGTCGGAATTTCCGGAAATCGATCCCAAAGAGCATCGCCTCACCATCCATGGCATGGTGGATCGTCCCCTGAGCTTCAGTATGGACGATCTGAAGCGGCTGCCTTCGGTATCGCGGATTCATTTCGTTGAATGCCATGGCAACAGCTCGCCTGCGATCCACGGCTCGAAAGACGCGAAAATGGGTTTGCCGGTGCAGTTCATCCACGGGATGGCGAGCACCAGCGAATGGACCGGCGTGCCGCTGTCGGTTCTGCTGAACGAGGCCGGCGTGAAAAGAGGGGGGACCTGGCTGGTTTCGGAAGGAGCCGATGCCGGCAAATTCAGCCACACGCTTCCGATGGGCAAGGCACTGGATGACTGCTTCGTGGCCTATGGCCAGAACGGCGATCCGCTGCGGGTCGAACAGGGTTTCCCGATCCGGCTGCTCGTCCCCGGCTGGGAAGGCCCGTTCAATGTGAAATATCTGCGCCACATCAAAGTGGTCGACGAGCCGTACAACACCTGGAATGAAAGCATGAACCATTCCGTCTCGCGGCCCGATCTCGGCGGCAAAGCGCGCTGGTATCATTTCCAGTGGGCGGCGAAATCGGTGATCACGCGGCCATCGGGCGGAATGGAAATGCGCAAGGGTTATGTGCAGATCACCGGTCTGGCATGGTCCGGCGCGGGCAAAGTGGCCAAGGTTGAAGTTTCCACCGATGGCGGCCGCAATTGGCGGGAAGCGCGGCTTGACGGAATCATCGTTCCGAAGGCGCACACCCGCTTCAATTACGACTGGGAATGGAACGGCCAGGAGGCTGTGATCATGTCGCGTTGCATCGACGAAACGGGCGACGTTCAGCCGTCCCTCGCGGAGCTCAGCACGCATTGGCAGATCCCGATCGAGGATTGGCACAAGCGA
>JAGWSK010000061.1 GCA_028869355.1 Alphaproteobacteria bacterium
CTCCCCGATTTGCACGCCACGGCGGCGGCGTTCGAGCAGGTTATTCGCGGAAACCAACCTGCGGCCGTTCGGCAGCACCCCTTCGGTCAGTTCATTGCGCACATAAAGGATCATGTCGTGAGCCGATGACCATGCACCGCCCGCGGGACGAAATGGGGTGCCTGCGTAATTGATGTCCTGACTTGTGAGCTGCAGCTTGCCATCGACGTTCTTGCCGTGCGGACTGGCGTGATCACTGGCAAGCGCCCGTGCCATCGAGAACGTCGTATCGTTCATACCGAGTGGGCGAAAGATCTTCTCTTGCATCGCCGCGTCGTAGGCCGCGCCCAATTCCATCCCGGGATAGACAATGTGACCGCCGATATATCCCGCGGCTGAAGCCATGAGATTGTTATATTGATACACCTCGCCGAATCCGCTGGTCGGCTCGGTGGCGGCGAGATGCACGAAAGTTTCGGCTGCTGGCGTCTTTGCGGTGGTGGAAAAGAGCCATTCGAAATCCTTGCGCGGCAGTCCGGTACAGGCGCAGACCAGGTGGCGAATAAGCGTCTGTTGTGTCGTCGCAGCGCTGCCCAGCCGGAAGCTCGGGTAAGCTTCGGTGACTGGTTCATCCCAACGCAATTTGCCCTCATCGACCAGTTCAGCGAGCAGCAACGTCGACATACCCTTTGTATTTGAGGCGATCATGAACCGCGTGTGCGCATCCACGGGTTCAGCTTTGCCCATCTCGCGGACGCCAACGCCGCCTTCAAAGACAATCTTCCCGTGATCGATCAACGCCAGCCCAACGCCCGGCACACCAAGTTCGTCTGCCGATTTCCGTACAAACTCCAGCAGTGCCGACACTCTCGCCGGGTCGAGCGGGTGTGCGGATTTGCCGGCGAAACTTTCGCGCACGTAACCGGCCGGACGAAGACTCGTTATAACGAGACTCACCGCAGCCGCACGCTTTTCAAAAGTGCTCTGGCTCCCATCGATGATCGTGACAGCCCACGCAGCTCCCTTGCGGCGGACGACGCTGAGGACAAACAAGTGTTCGTTCGGCGACGTCTCGTAGTTGATGACCGCCTCTTCGTCCCAGCCGTTACGTGGCGGGTCGGTCGTCAGCAGTTTGAACGGGTGTGATGCTCGAGCGCGGTAAAGCTCCCAGGCCGCCGCTGCAGCGCTTTTGGCATCCGCCGCCTGGGCAACATCCACGATCGCCAGATGCAGATCGCTTTCCGGGGGATCGAGTACCACGACCGGCCCCTCGGCATGCTCGGTCCATTTGTCGGGCACGGTGAACGTGGCGTTTCCGCGACTGCGATCCGGTCGGCTGATTTCAGGGCTTTGAACTTCAGCGCCTTGGGCAAGCCGAACGAAGTTACCATCGCTATACAAATGCGCAGCGGTTCCGATTGCGGGAATCAGGCAAACGGCGAGAACTGCCGTCAAAAAACCCTTTCTCATTTCGGGCCTCTCGCATTCCCACGCGCGATAATATCAGTAGAGTGGAGGCGGTAAACCGCTCACACGCGAATGTGGCAGCCTCGAAAGTCATGAAACATTTACTCGGATTCTTTGCGGCCCTCGCACTGCTCCTCTGCACGGCGAACGCCCCCGCACTTGCACAACCCAATCCGCCTCCTGTTGCGGTGAAGAAGGTCGCCGAGGGCCTTTATTTCTTCTTCGATTATGCGGGCTCAAATTCCGTGTTCCTCGTCACCAATGACGGGGTGCTGGTGATCGATACGCGCCAGCATCCGCGCGCGGGTCACGAGCTGATCGGCGAAATCCGCAAAATCACTGACAAACCGATCCGCTTTGTCATCAACAGCCATTTCCACGGCGATCACACTTTCGGAAACGCTGCGTTCCAGGCAGCGGGCGCGCAATTTATCGCGCAGAAAGAGACGCCGAAGATCATGCAGAAGGTGCAGGCCAAAGAAATGGCGCGCCGCCAGGACTATTTCAAAAGCCACAATTACGATCCGAACGAGGTGAAGCTGATCCTGCCCCAGATCACCTTCGACAAATCCATGACGCTATGGCTCGGCGGGCGCGAAGTGCGATTGATGTATCTCGGCCCCGGCCAGCAGGATGGCGACACATTCGTCTATTTTCCCCATGCGCACGCGCTGTTCACGCCGGGCTCCTTCGCGACGCGCAATATACCCAACATGGCGTTCACAACCTCGGTGGACAGTTGGATCAACCTGCTCGATCGCGTTGCCGCAATGAAAGATGTGGACGTTATCCTGCCTGCGCATGGCGATCTGGCAACGCAAGCCGACGTAAAAGAATTCTCTGCCATGCTGCGGGACATATACACAACCGTGAAAGCCGATGCCGATAAGGGCGTGAGTTTGGCGGACGCGCAGCGCACGCTCACCTTTCCCCAATACCGGAATTGGCGCAATTACGGGCGCATCAAGGATGAGATCGGCTCGCTCTACGAACTGATCAAGACCGGCAAACGCAGCTATTTCGAATAACTATTTATCAACCCTCCCCTTGGGGGAGGGTCAAAATCCCGAAGGGATTTTGGGGAGGGGACCAGCCACAGAAGGATGGAATGCACGGACTTCAACATCACGGAAGAGGAGCGGGCGGCTGGCGCGGGATCTGATGCAACAAAAAGGTGGCTTGTGCGCAACACAAAGCCGCTGCCGCTCGCAGTGGAGCGAGCGACAGCGGCTTTGTCATTCATTCGGCTAAGCGATTATTGCGGTGCCGCTTCCGCGCCCGGTTGTCCGGAATCGGTTGCCGGTGCGCTTTGCTGCGGCGCTTCTGCCGCTGCAGGCATCGGGGCCTCCTGCGGCGGTGCATCAGTATGCTCAGCCACCGCCGGTGCGGCTTCCACCGGCGCAGCTTCCACCGGCGCGGCTTGCGCCGGCTGCGGTACTGGCGCAGGGGCAGAGAATTGCACTGGTTCTACTGCAGGTGTGACGGGCGCCTTGCGCTGCGCGCGCGACACTTTCACCAGTTTCTCTGTTGCCCGTGATTTCGCAGCTGCGGTCACCGGGGAACTGTCCGCCTCGGCCTTTTGCACAGGTTTCTCTGTGGCCCGGGATGCAGGTGCGGTCACGGGTGGTGTGTCCGCCTCGGCGTTCTTCAGCGGCTCGGCCGTCGTGGCCGGAGTTTCCGGCGATGTCAAAGCGGACGGCGAATCCGGCCCGGTTGGAGCACTGGCTGTTATTGCGGGCGGCGGCGTGAATGGATTCGACGCGACTGCCTGCATGCTTTGTGGGCGCGACCCACCGGTTTCGTATGCAAAAGTGCCGATACCAAGAAAGCCAACTGCCACGACTGCCGCGGCAATCATTTTTACGGAGAAATTATTGTCGTTTTCATAAGTGTACGGTCGATCTCGCCAATCATTCATCATATCGGATGCCTCACATTTTTGTGTAACCACGCGATTACGCGCGACGCTGTGGGCGGTTGCGTGACAAAAAAAGGCGTCAATTGCGGCAAGTCTGTGTACAGATTGGCGAAAATCGGGCATGATGCCGCGCATGCTAAAACTGCGTTAACCGAAGGTCTGCATGTTTGCGGCATCATTTCCGGATGCTCGAAAACATGCGCGCAGGCTTTGCCAAATCTCTGGACCATGACCTCGATGTGCTGCGCCGCGGGGCGAATGACGCCGCTTTGTCCGCGACGCTGCAGCAATTGCTGGCCAGCGGCGGCGATCACCGGCTCAAACTGGACCCCATGACGCTTCTGAATGGTTATGGCTGCCGTCCTTTCCCGCGGCCGGAGGCTTTCACGTTTGCCTCCTCGACAGCGACCTCAATTTCGGATCGCGCCTTCGCGCGGACGCGCCTGGCGCGACTCGATCTGCTGCGCGCCGCGAAACCGCATGGCGTGTCCGATGCATTGAATAAACGCATCGAGCAAATGCGGTACCTGTTGAAAGCACAATTGCGTTTGGATGCCGGCATCGACGTGGTGTTCTCTCCATCCGGGACCGACACGCAGCTTCACGCCTTGTTCGTCGCGAAATCCATTCTTGGCGCCCGATGCACCAGCGTTGTCGCCGCTGCCGACGAGACCGGCAGCGGAACCGCGTTTGTTTCGGAGGGCCGTCATTTTGCCGACGTGACCGCGCAAGGCGCAGCCGTCACAAAGGGAGACCACGTTTCCGGCTTTGGGGGCATGCCGGGCCGCATTCCGGTTTGCCTTCGCGATGAACGTGGTGTGTTGCGCGATCAGGGCGCCGTGGATCTCGACATTGTGCAAAGCATCGCGTCGGTGATCGCGGAAGGTGGTCGTGTCCTTCTTCACGCCATGGATCATTCGAAATGCGGCTTCCGCAGTCCAAGTCTCGAATGCCTGCAGGAAGTCACCGCGCGCTGGCCGGAATCAGTTCTCGTGCTGATGGACGCCTGCCAGATGAGACTCGCCCGTCCGCGCCTCGGCTCCTATTTGAACAGCGGCTTTCTGGTTGCGATCACGGGTTCCAAATTCTTCACCGGCCCCCCATTCTCGGGCGCGCTGCTCATGCCGGGGCGCTTGTCGCAGTTGCTCATCGGCGTGCAGATTGCGCCCGGACTCTGCGACTACATGAATCAAAGCGACTGGCCGATGCGCTTGTGGAATATCCGTACGCAGTTGCCGGATCGCCATAACCTGGGACAGTGGCTGAGATGGGAGGCGGCACTGGAGGAAATGCGTGCCTATTTTGCCGTACCGGAGGCGCCCCGACGCGACATGTTGGACCGGTTTGCCGGTTTTGTGCGGTCCCGGATTTCGGGTTCACGCTGTCTTCGCCTTTTGCCGGCGAGAAGCGAACCGGTTTCCGAACTCGACAGCGAATTCCCGCCCGAGACAATCTTTCCGTTCACCTTGCACCGGCATGAATCGGAATTGACACGAGATGATTGTGCACGGGTTTACAGGCTGCTGAATGAAGACGTGTCAGACAGGCTTTCCGATACGGCTTTACCGCGCCAGCGCGCCATTGCGGCACGACCCTGCCATATCGGCCAACCGGTGACGCTGCGGCAGGCGAACGGAAGCGAAACCGGTGCGCTCCGCGTCAGCGCCGGTGCGCGGATCGTGTCGGACAATTGGTCCCCGGACGAAGATTGCCGGCAACGCAATTTCGCGTCTGAGCTGAAGCAGATCAGCACAGTCTTTGACAAAATCGAATTGCTGATCGCGGATGAAAATATTTGGGCTGAGCATGCCCCCATATTATGAGGCATAGCCGCGTTTGAGCAGCATGTCGGCGGCGCGATCAAACTCCGCCGCAGTCGGCATCGCGAAGTTGAGTGTGTCCGCGTAGCGGGTGATGATGTTGAACACCGCCGCGACCGCCGACGCATCCTGTAAAGCTTCATTTGTTACGCCTGAGCGAAGTGCTTCCCGTGCACTATCCGCCGACAAGTCCATTGGCCGCAGCGTCATGATCTCGAGGAAAGCCAGTGCCCCCCGGAGAGCTTCGGTGATTGGCGCCGACCGGAAATCCGCGAGCACAGCGTCAACCACGGGCCGCGTCATGGTTTTGGCGGCGACGGCACCATGAGCACCCACGCAAAAAGCGCAGGAATTCCATTTCGCCACCATTGCCGCCATCAGTTCCCGCTCGCCGACGCTCCACGCACTTGGACCGCGCATGGCCGCCTGTGTCCACGCACCCAACGGAGCGCTGAAGAAGTTCTTGTGGTAAAAAGCGACGCGTGCGGCATCCGGCAGCCGCATTCCCGAAACGGCCGAAATGAATCGGATGAGCAGGCGATTGCCAAAGCTGTCGCCACGCTCGACCTCAGGCAGGCGCATCGCCGGCCTCTTTCAGAGCTTCAATGGCCTGTTGCCAGCGGAGCAAACCGGCGCCCGCTGCAGCCGCCGCGATAAGTTCAAAACCAGCCTTCTCGCTTCCGGTTACCGCCAGCACGTTCGCCACCTGGACATCCGTGGTTCGCAAGGCCGCCTCGCCGATCTGGCGCGCGAGATCATCGTACGGAGATTCGATCGGCGGCCCGCCGGCCGCCCTTGCTGCAACGCGCTGACGCAGTGCGGGATCGGTTTCGCCCGGCCCTTCAAGCACCCGCCGTCTCAACGTCTGGGCCAACAAATGATGATCGGTTCGATTTGTCATCACCATTGCGCATCCCAACCCGAAACCGTCTAAACTGTAGCAGATTTCCGGGAGCCTCTGTCCGTGTTCAGGTTCGCTACCGCATTTGTCGCCAATGCGCTCATCGCCACCACTGCTGTTGCGGCGCCTGCATTTTCGCCCTCCGCGAGCACCGGCTGGTATGCCTATGCCCGCGTGTTCATTCCACCGGCGAGCGGCCCCGGTCCCGTCATGCAGGATCCGGCACATCCGCTTATCTCCAACGATGAATTCCGCGCAACCGGCAAACAGCCGACTTTCCCGATGGGCGATCCCACCAGCCCCATCCTTCAGCCCTGGGCGGCCGACGCACTCCGCAAGGTGAACGCGCGTATCCTCGCGGGAAAGCCGGCCTATTCCCTGCACGCGACCTGCCGGCCAACCGGCGTTCCGATGTTCCTGCTGCTGCCGATGACAATCCCGATGTACATCGTCCAGGGGCCGAGGGAAGTGCTGCTCATTCTCGAGGATTTCGGCGACGTCCGGCACATCTATCTCACCGGCCGTCATAGCGCCGGCGCTAAACCGTCATGGTACGGAGATTCCATCGGCCATTATGAAGGTGACACGCTGGTTGTCGATACCATCGGCCTGAACGACAAGACCTATATCGACGAGTTCATGACGCCGCACACCGGCAAGCTCCACGTTGTCGAGCGCTATCACCTGACCGACGGCGGGAAGATTCTCGAAGTCAATATCCATGTCGAAGATCCGGGTGCGTTCACCACGCCGTGGAACGCGATTCAGCGTTTCCGCCAATATGAAGAAGTCACCACCAAAAAATCCGTCGCATCTCTGGCGTTACTGGCAACGCCGGATGACGGACCGCTAATCGAGGCGATCTGTGCCGAGAATCCCAATTCCCTGATGGGACTCTCCGATCTCGCCGTTCCCCAGACCACCGTCCCGGATTTCTGATCGCACCACCCGATAGTTTGCGTCACCCGCTTTGATCCTGCGCGGCTTCATATTGTTCGGCAGCGGCGATCCAGCGCGCTTCGGCCGCTGATAGCCGGCGGGCTGCATCCGCGCGCAATTTCGCCAGCTCCGTGCCCTTCGCCGGCTGCTGGTCAAACAGGCCCGGCGCGGCGAGTTCCAAATCCAGTTTCTCAAGTTCGGAGTGCAGGCGCGTGACCTCGCGCTCACATTTGTCCATCGTGTCCTTCAGCGGCTTCAAGGCGAACCGGCGGTCCGCCGCGACCCGCCGCTGCCCGGCTTTCGACGCCGGTCGAGTCGCCGCGGCTTCTGCTCCGGATGCTTCGTCGCGCGACAAAATCAAATCGCGGTAATCGTCCATGTCGCCGTCGAATCGCTCCACGCGCTGATCCGCCACCAACAGCAAACGGTCGGCGCAAGCCTCGATCACACGCCGGTCGTGGCTGATCAACAGCACCGCGCCTTCATAATCGTTCAGCGCATTCAGCAATTCCTCGCGTCCGTCGATATCGAGGTGATTGGTTGGTTCATCGAGAATCAGCAGATTGGGCCGGTCGA
>JAGWSK010000062.1 GCA_028869355.1 Alphaproteobacteria bacterium
AAGACGGCAGTTTTGCGAAGCGGTCACTCTGGCCGCCGCAGTGTATGGTTATGGTGATGCCGCGAAAGCGGCACCCGCACGCGGACTGAAGATGCTGGGCGTCAACCACATCTCCTATTCCTGCGCCGATTACACCAAAGTGCGCGACTATTATTCCTCGACGCTCGGCATGCAGGTGCTGAACGACAACAAGAAAAGCCGCGCCAATCTTGCCTTCGGGCCGGAAGCGGGGAAGGGCGGGGCATTCGTGGTGGCGCGCAATTTCGGCAACGTGCCGCAACAGGCGGGTCCCGCGCAGGTCGATCACATTTGCTACACGGTTCCAAACTGGAATGACCAACGCCTGATGGCAGGGCTGACGGCCGCCGGAACCAAGCCGGTCAACCGCACGCCCGGTGGCAACAGCATCAATATATTCGATCCCAATCATTACCAGGTGCAGCTCGCCTCGATCGCCGGCGAGAACGCCTGGAGGAAATGAGGAGAACGGCCATGGAAGCTTTTGCCGCCGTCAAGTTACAGGAATTCGAACAGGGCAAGATCAGCCGCCGCGGTTTGATCGAAGCGCTGACGCTTGCCGCCACCACCGTCGCTGCGACGGGCGCGCAGGCCGCCGAACGGGCGCCCGCCAAAGTGGTTGCGGTCAATCACATCTCCTACACCAATCCCGACTACCACAAGGCTGCGGACTGGTATTCGAAAGTGTTCAATCTCGGGCAGGTCAACGATGATGGGCACAATGTGAATCTGCCCTTCGGGGCCCAGGGCACGCAGCCTTTCGGCATCACCGCGAAAGATGTTGGCCCAACCTTCCTCATCTGCCGCACCCGAGACCTGAACGGCACCATCGGCACGACCGGAGTCCAGCGCCCGAAGGCGACCAATGTGATCGATCACATGGCCTACACGGTGGCGGATTTCGACCGCGAACGCGTGAAGGCGGATCTGATGGCCATGGGCGTCGAGAAAGTGCGCGATGGCGGAATGTTCAGCCTGCATATGGTCGATCCGTTCGGTTACGACGTGCAGATCAGCGGAGTGGCCAACAACGCGATCAGCGACGGCGGCTAGGAGAAGAGTTCTGGGGTGAAATTCAGCCTCCCCCTTGAGGGGTTGAAGCCGTCGCGCGTCAGCGAAGCTGACGTGCAGGCGGAAAACGCACTTTGCAGTTCGCAAAGTGCGGGTGGGGGATGTTTCACGATTACCCCCACCCGAAATTTGCTTCGCAAATTTCGACCTCCCCGCAAGGTGGAGGTCGATCGAGTTATTCGACGTGAAATTGTCCCGGTCCCTTAGTGGAGGGCAGCACATGCGATTCCCAATCAGCGCGAGTCTGCGAATTTCAGCCGGCATCGGCCTGCTGACGCTGGCCGGCTTCAATCCGGCAATGGCGCAGAACGCGTCGTCCTGTGCAGCGCTCGCCGGCATGAAAATCGACGCCGCCCAGATCGGAGCGGCAAGCGGCGGCGCGGTAATTGCATCCGCGGAAATCCAGACGGTCGTGGCCGATCCTGCCGCGCCGGGCGCAACTCGTGAATATTGCAAAGTGCTCGGCAGCGTCGCGCCGATCGACCCGGCTGCACCGCCGGTGCGTTTCGAAGTCAATCTGCCGCTGCAATGGAACGGAAAGGCTGTGCAATATGGCGGCGGCGGCACCAATGGCGTGCTGATCACCGGTCTCGCACCGCTGCGTGATGCGCGCGCCGATACGCCGGTGCCGGTCGCGCGCGGCTTTGCGACCTGGGGAACGGATTCCGGTCATGACAACCGGCAGCTTGCCGAACCACATGCCTTTGCGCTGAACCGCGAAGCCCTGACCAATATGGCCTATGCCGCGTACAAGAAGACGCATGACGTGGGGCTTCGCATAGCCACCGCATTTTATGGCCGCGCACCGGCAAAGACCTATTTTTACGGCGGCTCGGAAGGCGGGCGCGAAGCCATGGTGATGGCGCAGCGCTATCCGGCCGACTTCGATGCGATCGTCAGCGCCGTCCCGGTGGTGAATTACACCGGCATCAATCTGGTCGAGGCGCGCCTTGCCCAATTGGAACAGAATGGCGGTTGGCTAAATCCACAGAAGGTCAAAGCGCTCAAAGCTGCGGTGAATGCGGCGTGCGACCGGCTGGACGGATTGGCCGATGGGGTGATCAGCGCCTATGAAAAATGTCTCGCGAGTTTTGACCCGGCCGTCCTGCGCTGCGCCGGCGGCGCCGATACCGGAAACGACTGCCTGTCGGATGTGCAGATCGAAGCCGATCGCGTCGTGCACCGGCCGTTGCCGTATCCGTTTCCGTTCGCCAATGGTGTGACTTCGTTTCCGGGTTGGACATATGGCAGCGAAGACCAGCCGGGCGGAATGATCGATTCCGTCACAGGCATGCGGCCGCCCAGCTTCCCTTCGGATTCGGAAAAGGGGCAGGCGGTCCGCTGGACCAACTACAGCGGTTTCGTACGCTATTTCGTGGCGCAGGACGCCACCTACAATCCGCTCGATTTTTCGGCCAAAAAATTTGCACCCCGGCTGATGGAAATCTCACAGCTGTTCGATGCCACCAATCCGGACCTCTCGGCGTTCGCAGCCCGCGGCGGGAAATTGGTTATCAAGGGCAATGGCGCCGACTATCAGCGGAGCGTGCTGCAGGAGATCAATTATTACCGGGCTGTCGTCGCCAGAATGGGGCAGGCGCGAGTCGATCAATTCATCCGGTTCTATGTCACGCCCGGAGTCAATCATCCCGGAAACGGCCTGTTGTCATCAGGCGATCCGGTACCGGCCAAGGTGGATTTGCTGGGCGTGCTGGACGCCTGGGCTGAGTCCGGGAAAACGCCGGGCCCGCTGGTGCAGGTGACACAGGACAGGCGGCCACCGTTCACAATCAGCGCGTCTCGTCCCATGTGCCGCTATCCGGAGTTCCCGCGCTACGACGGCAGCGGTGACCCAAAACAGTCGTCGAGCTTCAGCTGCACGAAACAATAATTTCGGTACGACAGCGGACCTGATTCGCGCTCCGCGACTCAGATTGCCCAGCTCAGATTGGGACTGGCGATTGTGACGAGGGTTGCACCGCCACAGCCGTCGCAGCGGCCGGGATATTTGCTGAAATCCGGATTGTGGCCATTGCTGAGAATGCTGGTGACGCGCTGGATGTCCTTGCGGACCTCGCCGCCGACGCGTTCCGTGATGCAGTCATCACAATAACATTGCCCGGGCCGCGAACGTAACCAGTTATCGACCTTGCGGATCACTATACGACTGCTCATCGCCTTCTCTCCACCACTCATGTTTTTAAGGGAAAGAGCGGCCCCAAAATAAAAAGGGGAAAACCGCGCTTTCCCCCCCTTGTTGGGGCCTGTGCCGGGCGCATCCCGGTTTTTCCGGGGGTTCCCGTTTGCCTGACTGCGGAAACCGTGCCGTAAACGCCGCCTTCCGGCCTACGGTTCCGTATGCTGATTATCACAGACGATGCTGCGGCTTTGCCGGAGGAACGGAGCCGATGTTCGTGCGTTTGTCTGCGTCGCGGCCGTGAAGACGGGTGCCTTCACGTGGCCATCGAGACGCCACGGAAAAGCCCCAACAATTACCGCCATGACCCGGAATGCGGCACGGTTCTTCTGTCGAGCATGCTGCCCTGGGGAATGAGCTTGACATAGTCCGTACACGTCTCATTGGTGCGATCGAGGCGGAGCAGAAGGATCGCAACAGCGGATGGGAAGCCAACAACCGGCTGGTGGGAGTCGTGACGCAGGCGAACGGCCACGTGAAGGCCTTATCGGGCCTGCTCGATGCTCCAGCCGGCGGACTCCTTGACGGAGACGGCGTCGACACGATTCCCATCGGCCAAGGTCATTACGCCACGGCCGGGAAAATCACCTTCGTAAGAGGCGCCATTGGCAAAACTGATCTTTCCGTGGCCAGACAATTCCCCGCGGACGAAATTGCCCTCGTCGCGCCCGATCAGCCTGCCATCCAGATACCAGGACAGAATTCCAGTCCCGCTGAGAAGCATGTCACTGCACTGCCCGGACCAGGTGATCGACTCCAGCGGCTCGGGATCGGGGTTGGCCGCCCAGCAGCCGCTCGCCTCATCCCTGATCCAGTGCGGATCGCGGCCGGAGAAGTCCGGCTGCGCAACCGCCGCAGTGGCGGCGGTTGCCGCGCAGAACAGCACTGCGCCACCGAGCCATCTCATGTCGCAATCCCCGAAAGCCACCGGGAGATTACAACGGTAGCGCCAATCGGGGAAATGTCATTCGCCCGGAGCGGTGCGGAGCCGCGGGGACATCCGCGCGAACATGCCGAAAAGCAGAACCAGCAGGACGGCCGCGCTGATCGACAGCGAACCGTGAATTCCGATCAGGCTGCCGAACAATCCCACTGTGATTCCCGAAAATGCCCGCAAGCCGAGTGCGGCCATGTTGTACAGGCCAATGACACGTCCGCGAATTCCGGGTGGCGCGTGCATCTGCACCAGGCTCTGCGCCATGGAGTTGAAGGAAAGCTCGAGAAATCCGGCGGTGAACAGCAATGCCAACGCGATTGGGTACCAGGTGGACAGCGCAAATCCGCCGATCGCGCAGCACCACAGCATGGCAAATACAAATGCCGTGCGGGGGTCGGGATTGAGACCGCGGATTTCCAGCAGGATGCCGCCGGTCAGCGCGCCCGCAGCGTCGGCGCCAAGCAGCGCGCTGTAGAACAGCCCGGCATCGCCATGGCCGAGATCCCGCCCGAATTCCGGCATCTGCGCCTGATAGGCATTGGCGATGATCAGCGCCGTCACGCCCGACAGCATCACCATCGGGAAAATAATCGCATGGCCGGAAATCGCGCGTGCAGTGTCCAGGATGTCGCTGAGCCCGCGCACGGCAGGGCCGCGCGGCTGGCTTTCGGCGGACCGGAAGCGGGGTCCATAGGGCGCTTTCCACAGCCAGACCAACAGCGGCAGATAGAAGAATACATTCACCATCAGTCCATGGATCGGACCCAGCAGCAGCAGGAGTGCGCCACCCACGGCCGGACCGGCCAGCAATCCGAGATAGCGGGCGGTTGCCATCATGCGGATCGCGCTCGGCAGGCGCGCGCCGCCGACAATATCGTGGATCAGCACCTGGCTGGGCGGGGCCCAGAACACACCGGCGGTGCCATGGATCGTGAGCAGAAGAGCTGCCTCCCACATCTCCAGCCGGCCGGTGAGAAACAGCACCGACCACGCCAGCGAGCAGAACATGAACAACCCCATCCCGATCTGGACGAGGCGGCGTGGATCGACGCGGTCGGCAAGGCCGCCCATCGAGGTTGCAAACAGAATGTACGGCACCCAATGGGACAGCATGGCGAATCCGCCGAGTGCCGGAGAATGGAATTTCTGGAACGCGATCCAGTAGGTGATGACGTGCTCGATCGAGTCGGCCATCATCGCCATCATGTTGAAAGAGAGGAAGGCGCGATATCCGGGATGCTGAAGCGCGACGAATGATTTGGGCGCGGCAGGCGACTGGCTTGTACTGGTCAACTGATAGTCCTGAAGCGCTAAAGCGTTTACCGCCGAAATTGCAAAATGCCCTGGCGGCCGCGAATGACTGCCCAACTCAGATATCGGCGCAGACTGCCGCGGTCAACCTCGCAAATCGGCCCCAAAGCCAATCAATCGCCAAGCTTATGGGTAAAGGTGCGGCTGAGCATAATGGCCATCAGCGCGAATCCGATAAAACCCGTGAGTACAAGCGGCCAGTCACTTCGGCTCGGGGACGGTGCTCGGCTTCGAACTGTCGGCCACCATGAAAACCACGATCTTCAGTTTTTCATTCGGGCTGGCATTTCGCGATACCGAATGCAGCGCGCCCGGAGGTTCGTAGAACACATCCCCGGCATGCAGGGTGCGCGGCGGCTGTCCGTTGACACCGAACTCATATGTGCCCTGGACAACATAGCCAAAAGTGTAGTGGCCGGGGTGGCGATGAGGTGCGCTCGAAACCAACGGGTCACGTTGCAGCAAGGTCATTCTCACCTCGCGACCAGGAATATCGGGGAGTGGCTGTTTCAGCAGGTCGACGTTTGCAGCACCGTTGTCGGCCGCGCGCGCAGGCGGAATAACGCCACTGGTCCACAAAAGCCCTGAGGCAACAAGTGCAGCTCCTGCTGCCGTGACGGCATGTGAAACGAGCAAACCGCGGGTCACCATTGGATTCCTCCCAGCCCATTGCGCCTGCATTGTAACCGGCAAAAGCCGGTCTGGCATCGGCTGCGACGGTGCCGGCAGCATTGCGCGGCCGGATTTTCACGCGGTACAACGGAAGCTGCGACATTGGTGAGAGTGGGCATGCAGGGGGAGATCATTGCCGTCAGCCGGGACGGCGAGCACAGATTCAGTAAGGAGAATCAAGCCGTCATCGAACTCGTCGCAGGATTGGGAATTCGTGGCGACGCTCATTTGGGAACGCTGGTGCAGCACCGGGTCCGCGTGCGGGAAAACCCGAACCGGCCCAATCTGCGCCAAGTGCACCTGATCCATTCGGAATTGTTCGAGGAATTGGCCGCCGCCGGATATGACCTTTACCCCGGAGCAATCGGCGAAAACATCACAACGCGCGGCTTGAATCTGCTTCAACTTCCCACCGGAACCAAACTGCATTTGGGGCGGGATGCAGTTGTCGAAGTCACCGGTTTGCGCAATCCGTGCCGGCAGGTCGATGCGTTCCGTCCCGGTTTGATGCAGGCGCTCCTGTTCAAGCATCCTGACGGCAGTCTCGGGCGCAAGAGCGGCATCATGGCAATCGTGCTTGCGGGCGGAGAAGTGCGGGTGGGCGATTCCATCCGGGCCGAATTGCCGGAAGAACCGCACCAGCCGCTGAAGCCGGTGTAATTTCAAGGCATGGCGGGCGCGCCATCAATCCCCGAATCACGCAGTGGTGGCCGGATCGGGGCCGGCCACCCTTGTCGTTTGCGGATAAGGTGTTTGGCTTAGGTCAGGGAGTTGCTGCAGGAGCGCCGGCTGCCGCGACCTCGGGA
>JAGWSK010000063.1 GCA_028869355.1 Alphaproteobacteria bacterium
CGCGCGGTCTCGATATCCGGTACGGGGTGATTGCCCGCAACGATGCGATCTTCTGCGGTACGCCTGAGGAGTATCAGCACTGCCGGAATTCGGCCGAAATCGGGTTGCGCCTGAGCCGATTGCCATGAACGCCGGCCGAATTGCGATTTTGGTCCCCTGCCGCAACGCAGGCGCATTGCTGTCCGAAACCGTGGAATCAGCCGCCGGGTCGGGGCTTTCTCCGGACGTCTATGCGTGGCTCATCTCCGACAACGCGTCTGATGACGGCAGCACAGCCTCCCTGCCCGGCGAGGATGCCAATGGCGCGCCGGTCATTTTGAGCCGCAACTCCACCAATCTTGGCCGGGTCGAGAACTGGAATTGCGCGGTACGCGCAGCGGAGAACATGGGATTTTCTTATGCGTTTTTCCTGATGGCCGGAGATTTGCTGAATGGCGACGGACTGATCAGGTTGCGGGCACAGATGGATGGCGCCGGTGCATTTCTAGGTCTCGGCAGCTATGACGTGGTCGACTCGCAACTGCGCCGGGTACGCACGGCGCGACGGCTTGCGTGGAAGAACAATGCGGAAAGCATCATTGGCGTTCCGGCATTCATCGCCCAATCATTTGCGGTGGGCGGCATGCTGTTCGGGCCGCTGTGCGCCAATCTCTACCGGCTGGATGATGCCGTCCATCTCCGTTTCGATCCATCCGATCCGTCACATACGGATCAGAGGGCCACGGCCGGTTTCGCCTGCACCGCGGCCCGGCCGATCGTTTATGCCGACCATGTCCTGTCGCGATGGCGGGCCAGGCCGGACCGCTTCCATGGCGGAATGAACCATTGGGACCGGCTTCAAGGCGATATGCGCACCATTGATGCATGCTGCCGGGCAGCCGGCGTGCTGCCCGACTGCAACAGGATTGCAGCCACTTTCCTTTTGCGCACGTTGTCACAACGCGGAGTCCGATCACCGTCTCAGTTGCGGCACTTATTGGTACAACATCGTCAATTTACATTGTCATCTTATGCCTGGGCGGCAAAACTGTTCTGGCGGCGAACCCGTTACGGTACACCCTGGCTTATAACAGCATGAGCGGCACATCTGCGATTACAATGAGATACAATGTACTTTTGTTGACGCCGCAGGTGGACAGAACTAGCCTGTTCATTGGCAACCACCATGTAATCATGTGACATGCTATTTCCATCGGTGTTCGCGCGTGTTTGCAGATCAACTCCCGGATTTGCGGGAGGATTGAGGACCATCGCAAGTGTGACATTGGCGTTTGCAGCCCTGCTTTCAGGAGATGCATCGCCGGCGTCTGGCCAGATCATGTCGCCGACTTCTTTGACATCACCCTCTGGCAGCGGCAGCCTCACTGATCAAGTACTGCAAATGCTGATGGGGCGTTCGCCACTCGGCCAGGGCCTCGGCGGCCTCGGCGGAGCGCCATTGCAGCCAAGCGTTCAGGTTCAAAACCCGCCGGTCTATCCGCCCTCTTATGGCCCGGCAGCAAATCGGCTCGGCGAGATCGGGGGCAAGACGGAGGAGCTGTCACCGCTGGAAAAACTGATGACGGCGAGAGTTGGTCAGCGCGTACAGCAATTCGGTTATGATCTGTTCGGCCGGGGAGCGCCGGTGATTGTTCGCCAGAGTGGCGCATTGCAGGACAATTACATAATCGGGACCGGCGACGAGATCGTGGCGACGTTTCGTGGCCAACAGAACACCGCATACCGGGCGCGCGTAGATCGCGATGGACGCCTGGTGCTTCCAGGGTTTTTGCCGATTCCGGCCGCCGGGCGCAGTTTTGGCGCAGTTCGCGGTGATCTCGAAGCAGCAGTCGCCCGGTCATTCGTCGGTACCTCTGTCGACGCATCCATCGGCGAAGTGCGTCAACTATCGGTTCGCGTCGTGGGCGAAGTGAATTCACCGGGCGTTTTCAGCCTCACCGGGCTCTCGACCGCTCTGGATGCATTGAATCTCGCCGGCGGCGTGAAAAAGACGGGATCGTTGCGCGACATAAAGATTATCCGCGGCAATCACGCAATACCAGTTGACCTCTATGCTCTGGTGACGGACGGCTCCGCGAAGAGCGAGATTTCGCTCGCAGAAGGGGATCGCATTGTCGTTCCGCTTCACACCCTCTCGGCCGCGGTCGTCGGACAGGTCAAGCGACCGGCCATTTACGAATTCGCCGCAGGTCAATCGACTATGCGGATTTCTGATCTGCTCGAGCTCGCGGGCGGGCCGCAGGTCCGCGGGTCGTACCGATTCTCGATTCTCACAACGCGCGCGGACGGAAAGCGCGAACTGGTACAGGTCCAATCCGATTCCGGCGCCCTGATTCGCGACGGCGACGCACTGTTTGTCGATTCTACGGCTGACGTTTCGCTTGCGAAGGTAGAACTTCTCGGCAGCGTAACGCTCGCCGGATCCTACGCTCTCGACAGCGCACAGACGCTGCACGCGATCCTCAACTCGCCGGATATTTTCCTGCTGAAGCCTGGCCAGCCACTGCCTTATCTCTTGATCGGTGGAATACTGAGGATCGATAGTCAAACACTGCAGCGGATTGTGCTGCCCTTCTCGCCGATCGATGTTCTTGCCGGCAAATCCGATATCAGGCTGCAATCGAATGATATCGTATACATCATCAACAGCTCTGAAATGCGGTACATCGCAACGATTGCCTCCAGAGCTCAGGACGCTGCCGTGCGGCAGCAACCCAACCTGGAGCCTTCGATGGATCGCCAGCAACAGCCGGCACCCGACCCAGGATCGGTGCCGCAGCAGCGTGATACAATCCAGGCAGCCATCAGCGGATTGCAGGCAGCGCCCCCCGAGGACAGCAACATCGCAACCGCTAACGCCGCAGCCGGTAACCCCTCCAACGGCAACGTCGACACCGGCAACCTGGCGCTGGGACCGGCCGGCCAATACATAGGCGGCGGCTACTTAAACAACCCAGCAGGTCTTCGCGTGGGGTTCCCTTCGCTTGGTATCGATCCACAGGCGTTGATCGAAGCCAACCGGCAGCCTGAGGATGATGGCCTGCCGAAGTTGGACGGAATTCCGGATCCGTTCGATGCAAATGGCGATTTGATCAGCTATGATCCCAGATCGTCGCCCCGGCCGGAGTCAGGGCAGGCTCCTGACATAGCCAACAATCGCGGACCGCGCCTGGCCCCGCAGTTGCGGCAGCCCCCAAGCCCGGCCCCACAGAAGCGCTTGTTCGCCGGAATCGACGATGAGCAGCGTCAACTGCTGGTCCGCACGCTTGTGAATTATTACGTCACTGTTTCCGGCGAAGTGAATCACCCGGGCGCTTTTCTCGCCATGGCCGATACGACACTCGACAAAATCGTGCAGGCCGCCGGCGGGCTGACGGCAAAGGCAGACCTCAAAGGATTCGAAATTACATCGGCAGAGATCGACAATCGCTCGGGAACTTCTCGTACCATTCGCAAGACCTATGACATTGTTGCCGATCAGTTCTCGAATATCGTACTTCGTCCGTATGACCGCGTGCGGTTCAACCCCGTCTTTTCGGATCGGGACGATGGCGAGGTCACGCTCTACGGCGAGGTACGCTTCCCGGGCAGTTATGAAATATTAAGGGGCGAACGCCTTTCCTCCGTACTTGCGCGCGCCGGCGGCTTTACCGATGCTGCCTACCCATACGGTGCAATCTTCTTGCGCCGTTCGGTTGCAGAGCAGCAGCGTCTGGTCCTGCACCGTGAAGCCGATAAGTTGGAAAGCCAGATTGTAGCGTTGTTGGGCACTGCCTCCTCGCAAAACGCGGTTTCGCCGACGGAGGTCCAGTACGTCAGCCAGTTGGCCGACCGTTTGCGCGGGGCCGAAGGACAGGGCGGTCGTGTGGCCATTCAAGTGGATCCGAAGAAACTCGCCGGACATCCCGAACTTGACATTGTTCTCGAGCCCGGAGACAGGCTCTATATTCCGCGCAAGCCGAATTCCGTGATTGTCGCGGGTGAAGTGATGTCGCCGAGCGGCATTCAGTACCGGGACAACCTGACGGTCAAAAGCTATATCGAACAGGCTGGTGGGGTGACGGATATCGCCGACGAAGGCCACATCTTTGTGATCCAGCCGGACGGTTCGGCGGTTCAGGCGAGCGAGGGAGGTTGGCTGGGACAGTCCACTCCGCTGGCCCCCGGATCGGTCATCGTGGTGCCACGCGATCTGAGGCCATTCAGTTTCGAAAGGGTGTTTGAAAACGTCATCCAGACCACAAGCCAGCTTGCGGTTACGGCTGCTTCACTTTCCGTAATCGCGGCGCACCCCTGACCGGAAGATCGCGACATTCGGCAGTTTGGAATCGCATCGCATATCTCACAGCGCGCCGTCGCCTGACAACACAACGCAAACGGTCTGAATCAGAATGACGATGTCGTTCCAGAACGACCAATTCAGAATATACCATTCGTCCAGAAGTACCCGCTGATCATATCCCGTTTCATTGCGGCCGCTTATCTGCCACATCCCGGTCAGGCCCGGGCGCACACGCAAATACAAGCTGGCCACCGCTCCGTAATACTGCTCGAGCTCCTGGGTAATCACGGGACGAGGCCCAACCAGGCTCATCTGGCCCCGAAACACGTTCCAGAGTTGCGGCAATTCATCAAGACTGGTTCGCCTGAGCCATTTTCCGACAGGCGTGATTCTGGGGTCGTCCTTCAGCTTGAAAGACTGCAGGAATCGTTCGTGCAATTCAGGATTGTTGATCTGCCAATCGGCGAACATCGATTCGGCATCCGTCACCATGGTCCGGAATTTGAGACATGAGAACAGGATGCCATCCTTACCGACCCTTCTATGGGAATAAGTGACGGTGCCCGCATCTTCCAGTTTGATGGCAGCGGCGATGACAAGAAACAGCGGTGAAAGCAGTACCAGCAGGCAGGCGGAAGCGACGATGTCGAACAGGCGTTTTACCATTCGTGAAGGGCCATTCTGTGCGTTACGCCACGGCACAAGCAGGTCATGCCCGAAGAAACAGTTCGGGTTGGCGCTACATGGCGGAAGCGGGTGAAGGACGGGCAAAATTGCGACCGAAATGCCCGAGTCCCACAGCCTGTGGACAAGCCGCGCCGCTTCCGAAGGTTCAATCGCGCCGGGCGCAATAATCGCCTCGCGACATCCGGCAGCCACAAGAGTCCCAACGATGCGCTCCGGATGATCCGTCAACGGTATTCGCAATACGCCCGGCAGACCTTGTTCCGGAAGCTCATCCCGAATGCCGAGGACCACCCAACGGATTTGGAGCCCAAGCGCTAAAGACCGCTTCATGATCGAGTAAAGTTCAGGTACTGCCGGACCTCCTCCGACAATTGCGGTTGGAATTTTCCACATATTTGCCAGCGACAGCATTGCGCGTGCGCATTGCCGCGCTGCCGGAATTCCGGCCAGGAGAAAGATCCAGCACAACAGGGCCTTCAATTCGCCGAGTGGCTGCGGCGGCAGCGCGATTGCAAGATCGACAAAGCCGGCAATCGCCAGTCCGGTTGTCGTGCCCTTTACGCCGTCCCAAAAAAATCGCCTTGCGCCGTAATCCCCCATCGCGCCACGAAAGGTCAAAAAGCCTGCGGCAAGAAGCCAGTAAATATTTGCCTGAAAAATGAGCGGGCGAACTCCGTGTTGCTGCAAAATGGCAATTTCCTGAACGCCCGTACCGTGCCCGGACAGCCATTGCGCTCCGCCAAACGTCAGTACGTCGGCCGCAATCAGGCCGAAGGCACCAGCCAATCGATCAAAAGGAAAAAAATATCCAGCACGCTTCGGGCGGTGCGATTCGTGCGGTACCCAAACCGACTCCGAAACTTTTGCGTGACTATTCACGGCTGATTCAGATCACGTTCCATTGGCGACGATCAGGCCGGTCCGGTTTCGCTTCTGTATTCACATCCGAGGCGATAAAATTGAGCACACCGATACTGTTCTGCAATTCATGGAAATAGTCCAGAACAACAGACAAACGTTACAATGTAATGTTATTATATATTGGCAATTCCACACACCGGATTTCCGGCGTGTCGTCTTACATTGTAATTGGCTTCCATATTTGAAATGAGATGCATACCTTGCGCTGTTGAACCGGACCAATATCGCAGGCTGGAGAAGAAGTTGTCATATAAGCAGGCGGGAAATGAGCCCGCACCAGGCAGACGGAGTCCGGAGCTTCAGCTTCTCGAAAACTTCACGTCCTTTGCCGGATTCAGGCTTGGCGTGGCAGCGGCATATACGTGTTTCGCCGCCATCATGGAGAGTGCTGTTCTTTCGCTGCTTGTGCCCCTGCTCGGGATACTCTTCAATGGATCAGTGGCGTTGGGACCGGCGAGTAAAGCCGCGTTCGCACTCTTCGGGCTGATCGGAACCAATGATCCGGTGTCCCGTCTGCTGGTGCTTGTCACCGCGTTTGCGGCAGTCGCCGTGCTGCGTGCCGTTATCGTATCGGCACGCGACGTCCGGACAGTCAAACTCCAGACTGATTACATCGTGAATCTCAGAATGTGCATTCTCAACCGGCTCGCCGGCGCAGAATGGAGCACAGTGTCTCGTCTGCGACATGCTCGCGTCACGCACCTGATGAGCGGGGATATTCAACGTCTGGGCGCGGGAATTGAGTTCGTGCTGCACATGGCATCGGCGTCCGTCATGCTTTTCGCTCAATTTGCACTCGCGATCGTGCTTGCTCCGGGTCTGGCGCTTGCGCTGGCAACGGCACTTCTGTTCGGGGCGTGGTTCTTTCAGCCGGTGCTTGGCCGGGCGCGGGCGCTCGGGACCCATGCGGCTGAGGCGAATCTGTCGCTGCTCGATGGCGCAACCCAATATCTGGGCGGGCTCAAGCTGGCGATGGGACATGGCGTGCAAAACGCGTTCGTTGAGCAGTCAGAGCTGCTTTTGCGGGACACAGCGCGGCGCCATGTGGCGCATGCCAGGGAACATGCGCAGATGCAAACGGCCAGCGCCTGCATTGCGATAATTTCGGGCGGGGTTCTGTTCGTAGCCGGTTATGCCTGGTTTCATGTTTCGCCGGCCATTCTGATGACGATACTTGTGATTGTGATGCGGATGGTTGCACCCGCGACGGCTCTTCAGCAATTGGGGCAGCAGATTTCCTATGCCGCCGGCATTTACCAGAAGGTTCGGGAATTGGAATGTGAGCTTGATGACGGCGCCATTCGAAATCCGCCGGAAAAGTGCTCGCCAGGGGCGCCCGACGGCTCAATTGCGTTCGAGCGTGTCTCTTTCGCCCATTCGCGAAAGAGCGATCCGTCCGATGGCGCGGAAGCGGGTGTCCAAAACCTCGAGCTGACGATCGCGCCCGGTGAATTCGTCGGTATCACTGGCCCGTCCGGCTGCGGAAAGACGACATTTACCGACCTTCTCGCCGGACTGCTTCAGCCGCAGGCCGGCAGTATCATGGTGGGTGGCGTTATGCTGGAGAAATCAGTACTCACATCGTGGCGTGCAAGCCTCGGCTATGTCTGCCAGGACCAGTTCTTGTTTCACAACACGCTGCGCATGAATCTTTCGTGGGCCAATCCGGGCGCCACCGAGGAAGAAATGTGTACTGCGCTGGACATCGCCGACGCATCCGGACTCATTCGGCGACTACCGCGTGGTCTCGATTCGGTTGTTGGCGAGCGAGGCGCTCTGCTTTCGGGCGGCGAACGGCAGCGCATCTCGATCGCAAGAGTCCTGTTGCGGCGGCCCCGGGTTCTGCTTCTGGATGAACCAACTTCAGCGCTCGACACCGACGCTGAGAGGAGGATATTCAAACGTCTGCGCCACTTACCCTTCGCCCCGACGATTGTTCTGATCTGCCATCGGGGCGAGAATCTTGGAATCTGTGATCGGGTGCTCCGGTTCGAACCGGGCGGCAGGCTGTCGCCGGCAAACCTGGACGAGATGCGCGCCGCATGATTCGGTGGGATTCGGCGCGCGCCCTGCGAACTGAGATTCCTGTTCCGGACTCCCTCCTGCGTCTTGGCCAATTGTGTGAGGAAGCACTCGCGTGCCGCCAGGCCCCGCGGATGCTCATCGACGAACGATTCGCACGATTCGCGGTACAGCGGCATCAGGTCGGTCCGCTGCTGTACGCCGCAATTGAAACTGGACGGCATGATACGGCGCCTGGCGTATGCCGCCTTCTCGCCGCGAGCTATCACGACAGTGCAGAGCGCCGGAAAGCAAGCTTGATGCAACTGGATCGTATTGCATCGCAATTTTCGGCCCGTCGAATTCGGTGGATGACGCTCAAGGGAGCGGCACAGGCAAGTCAGCTTTACAACGATCCGGTATGGCGAAATTCGGCAGATATCGATCTTCTGGTCGCCCGTGACCAATTCGCTGCGGCATTCGATGCATTACGCGACATTGGATTCGCTGCCGCATATCCGAGAATGCCCGCTTCGCGCCTGCTCAAGCATTCGTTCCTGCGTGCCTTCCGGGATGTAACCCTGATTGCGCAGGACGATCCTCGCTGCGCAATCGAATTGCACAGCAGGTTGTTTATGCCACGTGACAGGCGCGCAAGCGGCCTGCAACTTAAAATTCTTGATGCTCGGTTGCCCGCACCTGCGCTCGGGCCGGATCTCGCATTCTACATCATCGCACACGGGGCGCTTAGCCTCTGGGTCAGACTCAAGTGGCTCGTCGATCTCGTTCCCCTGTTCAACAAACTGAGCGCCGGCGAGAAGCTCGAGACACGCGAATATGCGCGCCGCAGCGGCGCCGAGAATTCTTTCGCTGCCAGCCTGTTGCTGCTCCGTAAAATTTTCAGGTCGGTATCGTTGGCACCCCTGGACTCCTGGCTTGACGAAAAGACGCAGGAATCGGCCGTTCGGCGCCGTCTGCTGCGCTACGCGGCCTCGATTGGTCTGGAGCGCGAAGCAGGACGTTCGCCATTTGACAATGCGTTGATCTCACTTCAATCGAACTGGTTGCTGTTCGAAGCCGCTTCCACCCGCATCAGTCTTGTTGTTCGGGCGCCTGGATCAAGCCTCGCACGCCGCTTCGCCGAATTTCTAACCATGACTTCGGAAAGCTGACGGCAATCAGTAGTACCAGATTGGTATTGACGACTTACATTGTAATCGACGGGTCAGGCGGAATTATTACAACGTATATTTCGTTACATCTGTTGTTACGGGAAAATATTTGTCTATCTTGCCGTTTGTCTATCTCGCCGGCGTCCAACAAGTCCAGGCGCCACGCGCACGGAATCAAGCGCATGAAACAACTGCCGAAGTACAGCTTCTTCGGAGCTGCGGGTTTGCTGGCGATAGCATGCATTTTTGCGATCGCCGATTTTGCCGCGAAAGGCTCCTTCTCAAGAACGACAGCCGCGCTCATTTCTTCGACCGATTCGAAGCACGCCAACGCTGAGCTTGCGCGCGTGCACAAGGGAATTGTCGACGAGGCGACGTTATCGCGTATGGCCGACGGCGTGGCCTGGAGCACTTCAGGTGAAGCGCACGAAGCCTCGCTTGTTCCGGCAGCTTTTGAACCAGACGATCGCCAGGCAATTCTCAGATATCTGGTTGATGCTCCGCCGGGCGGAACGGTGCTTTACGGAGAGCAACACGCCCGAAGTGACATGCGGTTGGCGCAAACAACCGCACCCGCTGCTCCCACTGCTGCTGATGCTGCTCCCACGACTGCAGGCACTGCTCCGGCCACCCCGGCAAACGCGGCGCCCCGCGCTGCCGGAGCGACAATGACTTCTCCTTCCAGTACAGGCAGCTCTGGTGTCGAAGGCGAACCGACCTATGTCGGGCGACAAGTCTGTGAGGGCTGTCATCGCCAGGAAGCAACCAACTGGGCGCACACAATCCATGCCAGGGTTTTTGAGCTGAATCCGCGCAACGCGTCAGAGTCACAGGGTTGCGAGGCTTGCCATGGGCCAGGCTCCGCCCATGTTCAGGACCCGGCCAACCTGGTCACCATCGTCAGTTTCTCGCACAAAAGCAAAACACCGGTTCAGCAACAGAACGCACAATGTCTCACATGCCATGCGGGCGGGCAGCGGATCTTTTGGCACGGCTCAATCCATGAAAACAACCGGCTGGCATGCAGCGATTGCCACAATCCGATGACGAATTTCTCCTCACACGGACTGACGGCCCGCGAATCCGTGAACCAGACCTGCTTTTCCTGCCACAAAGTCCAGCGCGCGGAATTCATCAAGCGTTCCCATATGCCGCTGCTCGAGGGCAAGCTGAGCTGCACGGACTGTCACAATCCGCATGGCTCGACCACACAGCCGCTGCTGAAGGCGGATAGTGTGAACGAGCTTTGCTACGGCTGCCATGCCGAAAAGCGTGGGCCGTTTTTGTTCGAACACGCCCCGGTGCGGGAAAACTGCATGAACTGTCACAGTCCGCATGGATCGAATTTCGAAAGTCTGCTGACAACTCCCAGACCAATTCTGTGCCAGCAATGCCACGCCCAGGATGGGCACCCGGCGCAGCTTCTCACCATGGGAAATCTCCCGCTGGGAGCGCGTCCCGATCCGCGCCTGATCGCGACAAGTTGCCAGACCTGTCACGTCAACATTCACGGTTCCAACAGTCCATCCGGACCGCGGTTTGAACGATGAGCATTCAGCGGAAGCTATTCCTCAATGGCGTAGCTGCATGCGCTGCGATGGCAGGATGTTTTGTTCCGCGTCCGCTCCATGCCGATTCCAGCGTCATCGGTTACGGCCAGCCGGGAAACGAATTAAATCCAAACGGACAGTTGATGGACTTGCAGCGCGATCCGAACGGCTTGTCGCTGCTTGATGAAATCACCCGCACGCCAACCGGTTTGCTCTACCCACTGCCATACGTCTATCCCAACCTCACCCAGGCCGGCGCCGGTTCTGACTGGTGGACCTCGGCGTGGATCAATGCCGGCGGTATCTTCAGTTTTGGTCCCGGACGAAAATCGTCATCCTTCGAAGAATATACCGATCTGAGAAACGGAGCGATTCTGGGGAGCGCCGGCTTTTACGCCGAGAATCGCAAGAGCGGATGGTATGTCTCAGGGTTGGCCGAAGATGCCGGCCGCCTCGATCAGTTCTATCAACTCAATGCCGGCCTGTACGGCGTGCTGAATGCAAAGCTGTTCTTTGATGAAATTCCGCATGTCTATTCGACGGAGGCGCGAAGCATCTGGACCGGAATCGGTACGGGAAATCTCGTGCTGCGGGACGGGCTTGTGCCTGGCGCTTCCTCGCCGGCCGCCGTCGCCGCGGTCGCGGCTGCTGCTCCGCTGACTGAAATCAAAGTCACCCGCCAGAAGTCCGGCTTCTCGCTGAACTATACTCCCGAAGACGATCTCGAAGCCTATATCCAATTTTCGAACGAACAGCGCCAGGGCACCCAGCCAATCAGTGCGACGTTCGGCTATCCCTTCGAAAATGGCGCGACCCAGATCATTGAGCCGATCCACTACAACACCTTCGACGTCACCGCCGTCCTGCGATACAAAGAGCAGAACGTTCAGGCGAACCTGACCTATTCGGGCTCGTTTTTCCACAACTCCGACCTTGCGCTCGATTGGCAAAATCCCGGCCTCGCCCAGGTTCCGCCGGGCTCATATATTCCGCCCGAGGGTCAGTTAAGCCTGCCTCCGTCCAACAGCTACAACACGCTGAAGGGCGACGCGTCGGCCACTCTGTCACCAAGTATGAGATTCTCCGGCAGCCTCTCCTACAGTGAGATGCGGCAGAACGATACGCTGCTGCCCCCCACGATCGATTCAGGAATAATTCCGGGGGCGGGAGGGCCGATCAATCTCGCAAACTGGAATACGACCTCGGCACTAAGCCAATTGCACGCAAACGCCGCGATCAATCTGTTCAATGCCTTCGCGCAATTCCATTACTCCCTCTCACCGGACATCAGCTTTGATCTGGAATTGCGCGACCACAATGAGGACAATCGAACCAATTATTTGTCGTTCAATCCGGTGACCGGTCAATATGGCTATATCGCCATTGATGGCGGACTGGGGCCATTCGAGCCGATACTAAGCGGTGTGTATCAGCCGAATGCACGCGGCAGCGTCGTGCAGATCCGGAATATGCCTTTCGCCAACGACAACCTGGAAGTCACCGCGCGCGAAAGCTATCGGGTGGACACCCATCTGAAGCTTGATCTGTCCTATGTCCACAATTCGATCAAGCATACGGTGCGGTCGTTGCCCAACGCAGACGACAATCGCGTGCGATTGCAAATCTCTTCCACCGGATTCGAATGGGGAACAATCCGGCTCTCTTACGAATACGGGAATCTCTCAGGGAGCGACTACACCTCGAACCCGTATACCGCCTACTACTCAACATCCCTGCCCGGCTATGTGCCACTTTCGCCGGCCGGCGATATACCGTTCACGCTGGCAAATTTGCGGCAATTCGACATCGGCAACCGCGTCGAGCACATCTTCCATGCTCAAAGCAATTATATCGTATCGCCGCGAATCGACGCCCAGCTTACCGGAGACTTCAAGATCGACGACTACGCGGCCCAATACGGGTTGCGCAACTCCTCATCTTACGATGTAAACCTGGACGTCAATTACCAGGTGTCCGTGGTTTCGACCGTAACCGGTTTTGTCACGGTTCAGATGCAACGTAAATCCATCGCGAATATCAATTCCATCGGCCAACCCGGCAGTGCCCTTGCCGGTGGCCCGGATTATCCGCTGGCCAATGCATGGAGCGAAGGGCTAGGCAATCATGACATTGCCGCAGGTCTCACCGGACACCGGAGCTGGGGCAATCTCTCGCTGGACGGGAGCTATATATATTCCCACGGCGATAGCGCGATCGCTTACTCATATGCAAGTACCGGCGCGTTCTTCAATCTTTTGACGGCAGCTCAGGCCGGCAACGCATTCCCAAACATCACGTTCGACTCGCACATGCTGCAGGCCGGGCTTCGATGGCAGGCGGGACGCAGCCTTTCGTACCAACTTATTTATCGTTTCGCGTATCAGAACACGAATGACTTCCACTACAACAATTTGAGCAGTGTGATCTCGGGCAATACGTATCTGGGCGTAGTGCCGGAGAACTTCACGGTTCAGACGATTGGCATCATGGCGCAATATGAGTTCGGGATCTGACCACTGATCCAGCGCCTCACGCCGCGCCACGTTACAATACTGCCATGTGAAAGCGGAAACTCGGGCAGCAGAGCCGGATCGAGCACCCGCAATTTGCCGCCTGCCATGACCAGCACAACATCGGCAAACGAAGCTTCGAGCAGCGGCCGGCGCAAAACAACGAGATCGGCACACGCACCCGGCGTCAATGAGGGTTCGGGAATTCCAAATCGTCGTGCTGCGACGGACCCGACCGCAGCAAGCAGCCGTTCATCGTCAATACGCCCGCGCGCAAACCGCAATTCGTCCAGTATGTCGCCATCGCCGGTCAGGAGCGAATCCGTGCCAAGAATCACGGCCATTCCGGGGGCGAGCAATGCGTCCGGCGCAGTCCTGCCAAACAGGAAATGATTCGATGTCGGGCACCAGACGATTGCACATCCCGACGCCCGTAGAGTCCTTATGCCG
>JAGWSK010000064.1 GCA_028869355.1 Alphaproteobacteria bacterium
ACGTCATCGACGGCAACAAGATCGCCAAAACTCTTGGAGACGCCGACAAGTTCTAGCGCGTTATCCGCCACGTTTTTTCCCGCCTGAGACACGATCTTGCGTCCCGAACCGCAAGCTGCAAATCTCGCCAAATCCGCGTAGTTACGGCACAAAGCGGCAGGAAAACAGGCCAAGAGGCGCATGTCCATGCAAACCAGCCGGCGCGAAGCCATTGCCATCCTGCTCGCCTCCGCCTTTGTCGGTGTCGCGCGGCCGGCGCTTGGGCAAACGCTCACCAAAGTCCGCGTCGGCAAGGCGATCAGTTCGTCTTTTCCGTTCTCCGGACTTGAGCTCGGCCAGAAGACGGGCATCTGGAAAGCCGCAGGGCTCGAGATCGAGATCTCGACCTTCCGCGGCGATGGTCAGTTGCAGCAGGCATTGGCGGCCGGATCGGTTGATTTCGGCTTCGGCTCCGGTCCCGGCATGGGGTATGCGGCGAAGGGCGTTCCGGCGCATGCCGTGGCCGCAGTTGCCAACAAACCGGCCAACATGGCGCTCGTTGTCGGCAAAGCCAGCCGCGTCACCACCATTGCAGGACTGAAGGGCAAACGTATCGGGGTTTCGACTGCCGGCTCGCTCACCGATTGGCTCGCACGCAACATCGCGGTGTCCAACAAATGGAAGACGACGGATATCGAGATTCTTCCGATGGGCGACATGCGTGCACGGATTGCCGCCATGCGTTCGGGCGAACTCGCCGCCGCTGTCACGTCGGTTCAGGAAGCCTATGAAATCCAGGACAATGGTCAGGGCACGGTGCTCACCACCTTTGCCGATGTGGTGCCGCATTTTCACACCCATGTCGTGTTTGCGCGTGATGCGCTGATCAAGGGCAATCCCAATCTGGTCCGGCGTTTTCTCAAGGCGTGGTTCACGACCGCCGCTTATTTGCGTGATCACCGCGCCGAAGCCGTGAAGAACGCGGCCGACACCATGAAGCTCGATCCGAAAGTCATCGACGAGACCTATCCGATCGAGATCAGCGGAATGAATTTTGATGGCAGCTTCGATCCGGCCGCACTCGATGTGATCCGTGCCTCGCTCAAGGACCTCGGCATACTCGACCGTGAGCCGCCCGTGTCGGCCATGCTCGTGACCGGATTTGCGCCGGTGAAAGTCAACTGATCCGTGCCAGCGATTGCCGTATGCAATGTGACGCAAAACTATGGCGCGCCCGGCGATCTGCGGCGCGTGATGGCGCTGGAAAATATTTCATTCACGGTTGAGCGCGGCGAATTCGTCACGCTTCTGGGGCCATCCGGATGCGGCAAGAGCACGCTTTTGAACGTCATCGGCGGACTCGTTGAGCCGAGCCAAGGCACAGTGCTGATCGATGATTCACCGGTGACAAAGCCGATGCCGGAACACATGGCCTATGTATTCCAGGAGAGCACGCTGTTCCCCTGGTACACGGTTGAAGAAAATTTCGCGCTGCTGTTCCGGTACCGGGGAGTGCCGCGGCCGGAATGGAAATCGCGCACCACCGAAGCCCTTGCCGCGGTTGGTATGCAGGCCTTTGCCGCGCATTATCCGAAGCAGCTTTCCGTCGG
>JAGWSK010000065.1 GCA_028869355.1 Alphaproteobacteria bacterium
ACCCAAGCCGGTTATCACCAACACGGCTGCAATAAATTGTTTGCTCATGCGAACCTCCCCGGAATCTCTCTCGGCCCAACTACGAAAGATCACTGGCAAAGACTATCGCCTTTGCGGCGCACCCGAAAGCCATGCGCTATGTGTTCGGTTGTGCGAGCGTATGGCTTGAATATAACCCGAATCCCTTGGCGCGCGGACGCAGCGCCCGCGCTTGCCCATAGTTTCAACCCGCCCCTTGAGGGCGGGTCGAAATCCGCGCCTTTGCGGATTTCGGGGCGGGGATAGCTCGTAACGTACTACGGTCAGACCTTCGCATTGGCGGCTATTGTCCGTACACGTAATACCGAATCGCGCGGGCTCCCCGCGCCATTCTGCGGATCGGCCGTTTGCGCGGAATCGCGCATCTGCCGGCGCCAGCGGCGGATCCCCTCCTGGATGAATTCGGCCCCGGTGGAATCGGTCTGCCAGCTGCGCGAAAAATTGGCGCTGCTGCTTCGCGGCCGGTTTTCCGGGGCAAGACTGTCGAAGCGGATACGCATCGGAACGGAAACGCCTTCCCCGACCACCACCGCCTCCTGACGGCGCAAACTGGGCAGCGAAGCGAGCATGCCGCGCGAACTGTCCGGCAGCGCGTTGGCGATGAATTTCTGGTCGAGTTCATTGCTCATGCGCAACGTAAACAGCGTACTGCACTGCGTCAGTACGGTGGGCGAAAGCTCGGATGGGCGCTGGGTGACGAGACCGAGGGAGATGCCGTATTTCCGGCCCTCCTTGGAAATGCGGGAGATCGCGCGGGTGGACGCGCTGAAGCCCAGATTTCGGTCTGCCGGTACATAGCGGTGGGCCTCCTCACAGACGACGAGCACGGGCGGCATCTTGTTCCTTTCGGACCAGACAGCGAAATCGAAGATCATGCGAAACAGCAGCGACACAACCACATCCGTGATCTCGGACGGCAACCCCGACAGATCGATGATCGTCAGCGGCTTCCCGGCGACGGGGATACGCAGCAACCGGCCGATCAGGTCGGCCAAATTGTCATGCGAGCCACCGGAGAACATGAAATGGTAGCGGCGGTCGGCGTGCAGCGATTCGATGCGCGAACGCAGCCGGAGGTATGGGGCGGCGGTATCAGCCTTGTTCAGCTTACCCATGGTTTCGCTGATGATCTGGATCAGATCGCCAGGCCGGAACGGAACCGGCGTATCGACGCTGATCCAGGCATTTGCTGCCGGTGGGCCCGCATGGGTGCGCCGCGCCTGGATCACGGCGTCCTTGAGAATGGACGCCTGGGCCTGTTGTTCCTCGGGCGTGCCGCCGCGCACCAGGACTGCCACCAATTCCTCGAAGTTGAGCAGCCAGCACGGCAGTTCGAGATTGTCGACATTGAGCACTTCGGCCGAGTTGCCGAAGGCCGCGGAGTATTCGTCATGCGGGTCGAGCAGAATGATGTGGGCGCAGCGATGAGCGTCGAGAAGCGCGCGCAGCAGCAGGGTCACGGCGCAGGATTTGCCGGACCCGGTCGAACCGATGATGGCAAAATGTTTGGCCAGTAGATCGTCGGTGATGAGAAAAGCCGGACGCGACTCATCCTGGTAGATGGTTCCGATCCGCGCGTGGAATGCTTCCGGCCGGCCATAGACGAGGTCCGCGTCGGTCGAGTCGGCGGCCAATACGGGCGTGCCGAGCTGCGGATAGATGGAAACGCCACGGGTAAAACGCAGGACACCGGTTTCCTCGCCGAGCAGATCGACCTGCAGCACGGCACGGCCTTCCCCGTCGGTCCGGATCGCGCTGACGATCCCGACCGCGGCTCCCGCACGTGTGGCGGCTTTCACCAGCGCCCCGATGTGGACGCGACCACTACCCTCGCTGCCACGATCCCGGTCCAACGCAACTGTCATTTCGGCGCCGGACACTCCGGACACCAACCCGATAGCGTCGCCCATACACACTCCCACAGAAACAATGAATTCCGACAGCAATGCACAAAATCCGTTTTCAATTGGTTATGGGCGACGGTTGTGGAATTGAGTTGTCGTTCAACGATTTATAAGCAATCCGGTATTGACAGTGACAAGTCATTGCACGCCATCGAAAAATAAAACCGCCTCCGGCCTGTATCAGCTTCGGCCAGCGCTGCTTCGAAACCACGTACTACTACTAGGACCAATACTGACTCGTCCCCCTCCGTCCCTGCTTCGTCCTGCGCGGCCATTTGAGCCGTCTATCCACAGCGCCCGCGCCTGCCCAAAATATCAACCCGCCCCTTGGGGGCGGGTCGAAATCCGCGCCGTTGCGGATTTCGGGGCGGGGATAGCTCGCGAAGCGAGCGCATTTGCGTGGGGGCATGCGAAGCAATTCTTAAATCCGAGCGTCACCGTTTGGTAGATGCGCTCGATGTTGGCCCGATCTTCGAAACCACGACACTATCGACAGCGCCAATCCGATCAGGGCCAGCAGCGGCCCGCTGTATTGAATGGCCCAGGGGATCGGGACGCCGTCCGAATTATGGCCGCCATAGGCCAACAAACATACCGACTGCTGCACCAGCAACATGCCATAGAGAACTGCAGGAACCGGGCGCCCCGGCCAGAGCGGCCCCGACACGCTTTGCCCGCCTCCCTTTTGATTCCGCGCCGAGTGCGGCTCCGCCGCACTCGGTCGGGGGAGCAGCCGATAACCCACGCGCGGAATGCATTCGATCGTGAAACACGGCTCGTCACCACTCTTCGCGAGGCGGCGCAGTTGACCGATGCAGCGATTGATCGCGTCCTCGCTCACCACGCGGCCTTGCCAACAGCGTTGAATGAGGTCGTCGCGCGACACCACCGCGCCGTCCGCCTCGACCAGCGCAATGAGCACCTGCATCACCCGCGGCTCCAGCGTCAGTCGGCGCGTCCGGCATTCGAATTCGCGAATCGAAGGCCGCAGCGTGACGCTGCCGAACGTCAGGTCAGGAATGGAAGCAAGCCCGCCCACGCTCCACACCGTGAAATCATTCGATCGCGTGATATGCTGCCTTTGCAATTGTTCTAGTACAATGCCATAAGTGTCATAGTGGCAAAAATCATTGTGCTATGACATTCAGCTGGAAAGGGTTCCGCGGCGCGACCGGCTATGGCGAGCTGGTTCAGCGGCTGCGTCTCGGGATCGAAAGCGGCGAACTCGCTCACGG
>JAGWSK010000066.1 GCA_028869355.1 Alphaproteobacteria bacterium
CAGGTGATCGAGGCGGTGGAAAATTTCATCACCCATGAATATGCGAATGTGCATCGGGGCGTGCATTTCCTCTCCAGTGCCGCGACGGAACGCTATGAGGGCGCGCGGCTCCGGGTGCAGCAATTCCTCAATGCTGCGCATGCTGATGAAATCGTCTTCACCCGCGGCGGCACGGAAGCCATCAATCTGGTTGCGTCCTCATATCTTGCGCCACGGATTGAGCCGGGTGACGAAATCGTGCTCAGCGTGATGGAGCACCATTCGAACATCGTGCCATGGCATTTTCTGCGGGAGCGCCACGGCGCGGTCCTGAAATGGGTCGAGGTCTCGGATGATGGCGGTCTCGATCCTGCCGATGTCGGGCGGGCCATTTCGCCGCGCACGAAAATGGTCGCGATCAGCCACATGTCGAATGTGCTGGGCACCGAGACCGATCTTGGGGAGATTGTCCGTGTGGCGCATGCCCGCGGCGTGCCGGTGATCGCCGACGGATGCCAGGCGGCGGTGCATGCCAAAGTCGATATGCGCCGGCTCAACGTTGATTTTTACGCCATCACCGGACACAAGCTGTACGGCCCGACCGGAATCGGCGCGCTCTATGGCAAACGCGAGCACCTGAAAGCGATGCGTCCGTGGCTCGGAGGCGGTGAAATGATCCGCGAGGTCACCAAAGAGGATGTGACCTATGCCGATCCGCCGATGCGGTTCGAAGCGGGAACCATGCCGATCGTGCAGGCGGTGGGGCTTGCGGCTGCGCTCGATTATATCGACAGCATCGGGCGCGAACGGATTGCCGCGCATGAGCGCGCATTGGCCGCGGCTGCGTCGCGCAAACTGAAAGAACTGAACGGCATCCGGATCATTGGCGAAGCGCCGGGCAAGGGGCCGATCATTTCGTTTGAGACGATCGGCATTCATCCGCACGACCTTTCGACGATTCTCGACCGGGAAGGTGTTGCGGTGCGCGGCGGTCATCATTGCGCGCAGGTCCTGATGCAACGCTTCAATGTTGTGGGCACCGCTCGCGCGTCGTTTGCGCTGTACAACAGCCTGGACGAAGTGGATGCACTGGTTCATGCGGTCACGGAAGCCCGCAGGGTATTTGGCTATGGATGACTCGCTGCGCGAACTTTACCAGGAGGTGATCCTGGATCATTCGCGGCATCCGCGCCATTTCGGCGCGCTGCCGTCACACACGCATATGGCCGAGGGACACAATCCCCTGTGCGGCGACCGCGTAAGGATTTTTCTCCAGGTCGATCCAGATGAGCGGATCGAGGATGTGAGTTTCGAGGGGCGCGGCTGTGCGATCTCCGTGGCATCGGCATCGCTGATGACTGAGCTTCTGAAGGGCAGATCGGTCGCGGAAGCCGAGGAACTTATGGGCGGTTTCCTGCATCTCGTGAAGGGCGAGGATACGGCCGTACTGACCGGCGAGGATCGCGATCGGCTCGAAGTCATGGCCGGGGTTTCGGCATTTCCGATGCGGGTAAAATGCGCGACCCTGGCCTGGCATGCGATGAAGGCGGCGCTCGAGCATGAGGGCAGGGCGAAGACCGAATGAGCGAATCCACGGCACGAGCAGAGGCCACGCCGGGTGGAGAGGGAGGCGGCGAGAGCGCTTTGCCACCGGAAAAACTCGAAGCATTCGGGCAGGAGCTGATTGCGGCGCTGAAGACCGTTTATGATCCGGAAATACCAGTCGACATCTATGAACTCGGACTGATCTATAAGCTCGATGTTTCCGACAATCTGGACGTGACGGTCGATATGACGCTGACAGCGCCGGGCTGTCCGGTCGCCGGCGAGATGCCGAATATGGTTCGCACCGCGCTCCAGGGCGTTCCCGGGGTCGGCGAGGTAACGGTCAACATGACTTTCGATCCTCCGTGGACACCCGAACGTATGTCC
>JAGWSK010000067.1 GCA_028869355.1 Alphaproteobacteria bacterium
CCGGTTTGGAACGGCTGGGGCGCCGGAATCACCAACACGCGTTTTCAGCCGGCGGACGCCTCCGGAATGACCGTGCGCGATGTTCCGAATTTGAAATTGAAGTGGGCGTTCGGCCTTCCGGGAGCGACTTCGGGCGGAACGCAACCCGTTGTGGCGAACGGACGCATTTATGTCGGAGATGCGGAAGGAGACCTGTTTGCGCTCGATGCGAAGAGCGGTTGTGTTTTCTGGCACATCGAAGTCGAAGCCGGGATCAGAAGCGCCATCACGCTTGGCGAGCGCAGCGCCGGCGGATTGACCGCATGGTTCGGCGACCAGGCGGCGAATATGTACGCGGTGGACGCGGCAACAGGAAAACTGTTGTGGAAAGTCAAGGTGGATGACTATCCGCAGGCGGCCATCACAGCCGCACCGGCGATATATGCGGGCCGGCTGTACGTGCCGGTTTCGTCCCGCGAAGAAGCCAAGGTGGCCGATCCGAGATATCCATGCTGCATGTTTCGCGGAAGCGTGCTCGCCCTGGACGCTGCGACCGGCAAGCGCATCTGGAAGACTTATACAATCGACGGCAAACAGGTCGACGGCCAGAAGAACAGCGCCGGAATGGCGATTGTCGGGCCCTCCGGCGCGCCCGTGTGGAATACGCCGACAATCGATGTGGAACGGAAGACCTTATACGTCGGGACCGGCAACAATTACTCTCCTCCCGCGACGGCGCTTTCCGATTCGATTGTCGCCATCGACATGGCGTCCGGAAAAATCAGATGGCACCGCCAGCAGACGGAGAATGATATCTGGAACGGCACGTGCCGGCGCGCCGACCGTGAACCTGCTGCCTGCCCCGATGCGGAAGCGCCCGACGTGGATTTCTCGGTCTCACCCGTCCTTGTCAAATCCGGCAATGGACGATCGATGCTGATCGCGGGAAACAAGTCCGGTAAGATCTGGGCGCTGGACCCGGATCGACAGGGAAAAATCGTTTGGGAGCAGCAGGTCGGGAAAGGCAGCAGCGGCGGCGGAGTGCTGTGGGGTCTCGCGGCTGATAGCGAAAGAATCTACGTGCCGAATGGTTTCTTTGACGCAAAATCGCCAGACGCATCCGGCGGTATGGCGGCGCTGGACATCCGCACCGGCCACCTTGTCTGGACGACTCCGAACCCGCCCTGCGGCGACCGGAAATCCTGCAAACCAAGTCATGCTGCAGCCGTGACCGCGATACCGGGAGCCGTGTTCTCCGGAACCATGGATGGCCAGCTCTATGCCTATTCGGCGGATAGTGGCGAAATCATCTGGCGGTTCAACTCCGTGCAGAATTACTCCACCGTCAACGGAGTAACGGCCAACGGCGGCTCGATGAGCAATAGCGGCGCTACGATCGTGGATGGAATGCTGTATGTACAGTCAGGCTATTCCCACCACGGCGCAATTGTGCCGGGGAATGTTCTGCTCGCGTTTTCTGCGAACTGATGTGTCCCGTGTGGAAACGTGCTTGTCCGGGAGGATTCCATGTCGATTCGTATCGTGACAGCAATTCTGGCCACGGCTGTGTCCCTGGCCGCCGCTTTTCTGCCAGTCAGCGCCCAGCCTCAGAAGCCGCCACAATCGCTGCGTCTTTATGTTCTCGACTGCGGGATCATTACCCCTCCCAACGCCGACGCCTACGGATTCAAGCCCGGCGAATTGGCGACGATCAATATGATCACTCCCTGCTTCCTGATCGTTCACCCGCGTGGGACCCTGATGTGGGATACCGGCGAAATTTCCGACGGCGCTTTCAAGGACGGCGTCCGGCCCCAGAAGCTGAATAACTTCACCGTCGATCGTCCGCTGCTCCCGCAACTGGCCGCGATCGGCTACACGCCAGCCAACATCACCTATCTGGCGCTTTCCCACTACCACGCCGATCACGTCGCCAACGCCAGCCTGTTTGCCGGTTCGACCTGGATCGTGCAGAAGGGCGACCGGGACGTTATCCTCGCCCCCCGGCCCTCCGGACCAGCGGCAACCGGCCGCGCGCCCGACCCCAAATTTTTCGCGGGTCTCGCCAGCAGCAAAACAATTCTACTGAACGGCGAGGATCATGATGTATTTGGCGATGGCACGGTGGTCATCAAGTCCACGCCGGGTCATACGCCCGGGCACCAGTCGCTGTTTCTCAAGCTCGCGAGGACCGGAAATGTCCTGCTGACCGGCGATCTCTATCACTATCCGGAAGAAATGGCGGCGAAGAAGATACCGTCCTTCGACAGCGACAGGGAGCAGACCGCCAAAAGCCGCGCGATGATCGAAGACTTCGTAAAACAGAATCACGCGCAGCTCTGGATCCAGCACGATTACGCGGCGGGGATGAAGCGGAAGATTGCTCCGCAGTATTACGATTGAGATGATCGCTACTACAGAGCGGGAGGACACCATGAAGAGACGGGAGTTTATTGCTCTTGCCGGCAGCGCGGCGGTTGCATTTCCGCTCGTCGCATCGGCGGCAGATGCGCAGCAGCCGGCGCCGCGAAGCCCGGTGCGCGAAGATTGGCTGGATCGGCACAAGGAGCCGGCACTCGAACCCGATCTCCCCATCGTCGATCCTCATCACCATCTCTGGGTCCGGCCGGGATGGCGCTACATGCTGGACGACTTCCTGGCTGATAC
>JAGWSK010000068.1 GCA_028869355.1 Alphaproteobacteria bacterium
ATGCACATCAGCGTCAATGGCGAAGATCGGGTGATCGGAGACGATGTCGACCCCAAGACTCCGCTTCTTTGGGTGTTGCGCGACCACCTGGGTCTGGTCGGCGCCAAATTCGGCTGCGGCATCGCCCAGTGCGGCGCCTGTACGGTCCATGTGGACGGCAAGCCGGTGCGCTCCTGTCAACTCACCGTCGATAATGTCGGCAACCGCGCCGTCACCACCATCGAGGCGATCGGCAACACGCCAAATGGCGCCAGGATTCAGGCAGCGTGGATAGACATGGAAGTGCCCCAATGCGGCTATTGCCAGGCGGGCCAGATCATGTCGGCGACTGCGCTGCTCAACCGTACTCCTAACCCCGACGATTCCGATATCGACGCGGCGATGGCGGGCAATATCTGTCGCTGCGGCACCTATATCCGCATTCGCCGAGCGATCAAGAGCGCCGCCGCCAATTCCGTCTAAGCGGGAAGCTATGTCCGGCTCTGCCAGGAGCATCGCATAAGCATGAGACCCATTGGTATCGCGATCGCAGTTGTCGTCGTCATCGCGCTCGGCTTTGCAGGCTGGCTTGTGCTGCTTCCCGCGCCGATGGCGTTCGCCAATGGCTCGACGGTTGTGCTTTCCGACTATACAGGCGCAAACCCCACAGGCGTTCCAAAGGAATTGGCGCAGGCCGATCTGATAAAGCGGGGTCAATATCTTACCCACGCCGCCGATTGCATCGCCTGTCACACCACGCCAGGCGGTCAGGCCTATGCGGGCGGCGTCGCCTTCAATCTGCCAATGATCGGCACGATGTATTCGACCAACATCACGCCCGACAAGGAAACCGGCATCGGGAATTACACGGACCAGCAGTTTCTCGATGCCTTGCACAAGGGCATCCGCCGCGACGGTGCGCTGCTTTATCCGGCGATGTCGTATACGTCCTATAGCTACATGACCGACGCCGATGCGCTGGCGATCAAAGCCTATCTTTTCAGCCTGCCCGCGGTGCATGCGCCCCCCAGGGCAAACAAACTCGCCTGGCCCTTTGACCGGCGCGGCCTGATGGCGGCATGGAATCTTTTCTACAGGGCCGATGAGCGTTTCCGTCCCAACCCCTCACGGAGTGTGGAGTGGAACCGGGGCGCCTATCTGGCGGAGGCAATGGGTCATTGCGGCGAGTGCCACACCCCACGCAACCTCGCCTATGCGCTGGACAACCGGCGGAAATTCGCCGGCGCCCTCACTGCGGGCTGGCGCGCCTATAATATCAGCGCCGACAAGGCGTCGGGTCTGGGCGACTGGACCGACGAAGATCTCGCGACGTATCTCTCGACCGGTCATGCCGATGGGCATGGCGGCTCTGCCGGCCCGATGGGCGAAGCCACGGACAACAGTCTCACCTTTCTGACGCCGGGCGATATTCATGCTCTGGTGGTCTATCTGCGAAGCATACCATCCCGGCAAACCGACCTGCCGCGCACTGTCGATGTTCCCGCGCCCGCTTCGTATCGCGAGGGCGCAACAGCAGGTCTGGATCCGCGCGGCGAGATAATCTTCGCCAGCGCCTGTGCCTCTTGTCACGATTGGACAGGCGTGAGCCCGACCAGCAAATATGCCACCCTGACGGGCGTGCGGGCCGTCAACGACCCGTCGGCCACCAATGTAGCGCAGACGGTCATCAACGGGGTGATTCGCAAGACCGCGGAGGGCACGATCTTCATGCCGGCTTTTGGCGACGGTTATTCCGACGCCGACATCGCGGCGGTATCGAATTTCGTCACCGCGCGCTTTGGCGCCGAGGGCGGGCATCTTACCGAAACAGACATCGTTTCCCTGCGCAAGCAAGCAGCACAGCAATAGGCCAACGCATCTTCCAGGAGATACCCATGACGGCCAAGATCAACGCCAAATTTGCCCAATCCGATGCCTATATATCCGAGCTGATGCGCGAGGTCAGGGCGGCGCCAGCGGATGACGCCCTTCCGATGGGGCGGCGGACATTCGTCAAGCTCGCCGGCGCCGGCGCAGCGGGACTGGTCCTGGGATTCCATCTGCCGAGCGAGGCGTTTGCCGCCACCAATGCGCCGCAGGGTAGCAAGGATCAGGCGATCAATGCCTTCATCCGCATCGCACCCGACAATACCATCACCATCTATTCCAAGGCGCCCGAGATCGGCCAGGGCATCAAGACCTCACTCGCTCTCATCATTGCCGAAGAACTGGACGCCGACTGGGACCATGTGGTGGTCGAGCAAGCGGACATCAATCCAAAAGTCTACGGCGCCCAGGGAGCGGGCGGTTCCACCACCATCCCGCGCGCCTGGGACCAGCTACGCCAGGCCGGCGCCGGCGCCAAGGCGATGCTGGTCGCCGCCGCCGCGAAGCAATGGAACGTCGCTCCGTCGGAGATCACCGCCAGGGACTCTACGCTGAGCCATGCCGGCAGCAGCAAGAAAGCGACCTATGGATCGTTGGCGACCGCCGCCGCGAAAATGCCGGTGCCGGACCCCAAGGCTTTGACGTTCAAGAAGCGCAGCGAATACCGCCTGTTGGGCCGGCGCCATCATGGCGTTGACGACCCCAAGGTCGTTGCCGGCAAACCGCTGTTCGGCATCGATGTGCAGTTGCCGGATATGGTTTATGCCACCTTCACCAAATGTCCCGCGGCCGGTGGCAAGGTCAAGTCTGCCAATTTGGATGAGATCAAGGCGCTCCCCGGTGTGATCGACGCGTTCGTTGTGGAAGGGAACGGCAAGCCGTCTGAAGTGATGCCGGGTGTCGCCATTGTCGGCAAGGATACGTGGACGGTGTTCCAGGCCAAGGGCAAGTTGAAGATCGACTGGGACGAAAGCGAGGCATCGAAAGATTCCACGACGGAGTTTTCAGCACGAGCGAAAAAACTGGCGCCGGTCTTTCCGAAAAAACCCGACACCGATGTGGGCAATGTCGATAACGCCTTTGCCCAAGCCGCAAAGACGGTTGAAGCCTATTACGAATATCCTTTCGCCGCCCACGCGCCCATGGAGCCGATGAATACTACGGCGCACTGGCATGACGGCATCATCGAAGTTTGGACACCGACGCAACAGCCCAATCGCGCCATTCCGTCACTGACCGCTTTGGCGGGCGTGAAGGAAGAAAAGGTGGTGATCCATCAGACCCGTGTCGGCGGCGGCTTCGGGCGGCGGCTGGTCAATGACTATGGGTGCGAAGCTGCGGCCATCGCGCTCAAGGTCAACAGACCGGTCAAGCTGCAATGGACGCGGGAAGA
>JAGWSK010000069.1 GCA_028869355.1 Alphaproteobacteria bacterium
GAACCGGAGGGGTCGATGCGAATCGGTTTTGTGGCAGGCATTTCCGCTTCAGCCGTTGTTTTGTCGATTCTCGGCTATGCGCATTTTTCCGGTGCGGCGCAGGCGCCGGCCATGCCAATCACGGCATGGGGCGAGCCGGACCTGCAGGGGATATGGACCGATCCCACCGATACGCCACTGCAGCGCCCTGCGAAATACGCCAATCAGGAATTCTTCACGCCAGAACAGCGTGCCGAACTTGATCGCGAACGCGCCGCGCTGCTCGGACGAGACCGCCGGGTCGAGCGCGGGACCGAACTCGATGTCGCCGGAGCCTATAGCGCGGTGTTCATGTCGCTCAAACGCACCGGCACGCGCACCTCGCTGATTGTCGATCCAAAGGATGGACGCCTTCCGCCGCTGACCGGGGAGGCCAGGGCCCGCGCGGGCGCCGAGCGGGAGTTTCGGCTGGCTTTGCTGCAATCGACTCAAACTTGCAAAAACCGTTCCGTCGCCTGCAGCGGCGGCAAATATGATCCGGCGCCGTCGCCGCAGCGCAATGATCCGCCACCACGCTACAACACTGCGCGCATGAACCGGCATAACGGGCCGGAAGACGCTGCTCTGGCCGACCGCTGTCTGACCGGCGGCCTGCCCGAATTCGGGACTGCATATGGCGGCAGTTTCCGCCGTATCGTCCAGACGCCCGGCGGTATCTCGATCTTTTACGATGTTGGTCAGGGTCAGGGCTGGCAGCGCAACATCGTCATGAACGGCAGTCCGCACCTGCCTTCCAACATCCGTCAATGGTATGGCGATTCGCGCGGACACTGGGACGGCGACACACTGGTTGTCGATGTCACCAATTTCAGTCCGAAAACCGATTATCTCGGCTCGCGCGAGAACCTGCACCTGGTCGAGCGGTGGACCCGCAGTGGGCCAAACACACTCGAATATCAGGTCACGATCGACGATCCGGGGGTGTGGACACGACCGTGGACCGTCAAGCAGGAATTCACAAGGCAGAGTGATGAAGAGAACCGTGTCTATTACGAGCCGCGCTGTGTGGAAGGCAACTATGCCCTTCCTGGACTGATACATGCCGCGCGGACCGAAGATGCCCTGTTTGCGGCAGGTAAGGGGCCCGATCCTGCAACCAAGGACAATGCGACCGATTTCGTCGGCGTTGAACAGGATCCATTCCAATGACAGGCATCGCTCTGCAAAGGCGGCTTATTCGAGCGGCGACTGTCGCCATTGTGTGTTTAGCAATCGGCGCAGGCTTGTGGCCGTCGACCGCCGGAACTTCGACGAATCAGCCGGCGCTGAAAACGCCATGGGGTGACCCTGATCTGCAGGGCATCTGGACGGACGAAACCGACACGCCGCTGCAACGCCCGGCGAAGTACGCCAACCAGGAATTCTTCACCGAAGCCCAGCGCGCCGAACTGAACCGCGAGCGGGCGCAAATGATCGCGCTCGACCACCACTCCCAACCCGGCACCGAGGCCGACGTGTCCGGCGCTTACAATTCGGTGTTCCTGTCGATCAAACCGGTGGGTTTGCGCACCTCACTGATTGTCGATCCGCCCAACGGCCGCATCCCGCCGCCGACGCCGGAGGCGCAGAAAACCGCCGCCGCCGAGCGCCTGTATCGCCTCGCGATGCTGCAATCCACCGATACCTGCAAGAATCATGAGCCGGCCTGCGCGGGCGGAAAATACGATCCCAAACCGTCGCCTCTGCGCGGCCAGCTTCCTCCCCGCTACATCACGGGGCGGTTCAATCGGCACGATGGGCCGGAGGACGTGTCTCTGGCAGAGCGTTGTTTGACCGGCGGGCTGCCGGAATTCGGCACCGCCTTCGGCGGCAGCTTCCGCCGTATCGTCCAGGCGCCTGGCAGCATCACGATGTTTTATGACGTGGGTCAGGGGCAGGGCTGGCAGCGCAATATCGTGATGAACGGCAGTCCACATCTGCCGCCCAACATTCGCCAGTGGTTCGGCGATTCGCGCGGACACTGGGAAGGCAATACGCTGGTTATCGATGTGACGAATTTTGGTCCGAAGACGGACTTTCAGGGCTCGCGGGACAATCTGCATCTGGTCGAACGCTGGACGCGCACGGGTCCCAAGAGCCTGTCTTATCAGGTGACGATCGAAGACCCAACGGTGTGGACGCACACCTGGACGGCGAAACAGGAATTCACCAAACAGAACGACCAGGAAAACCGCATCTATACCGAACCGCGCTGCGTCGAGGGAAATCTTGGGCTGCCGGGAATCCTGCACGGATGGCGGGTCGAAGAGGCACTGTTTGCCAAGGGCAAGGGTCCGGATCCCGCCACCCACGATGGCGAAAAGAACGGCTTCTTGCTTGACGAAGACCCATTACGCTGAGGCGTGCGAGAGGAACGGCAAATCATGAATCGCGACCTGTTGTATGGCTCAGTGATGGCGCTCGCGATCGTCATGGCCGCCGCAGGCGTGGGCATTCCGGTCTACACGGGCACGACGTCGGCACAGGATTCGACGGCGCTGAAAACGCCGTGGGGGGACCCTGATCTGCAGGGCATCTGGACAGATGAGAC
>JAGWSK010000070.1 GCA_028869355.1 Alphaproteobacteria bacterium
GTGGCCACCACGCGTCCGGAAACCATGCTGGGCGATGTTGCGGTCGCAGTGCATCCGGATGATGAGCGCTACCAGTCAATGATCGGTACGCGCTTGCGTCTGCCGCTGACGCAGCGGCTCATTCCGGTGATTGCAGATGCGTATTCCGATCCCGAAAAGGGCACGGGTGCGGTCAAAATCACACCCGCACATGATTTCAACGATTTCGAAGTCGGCAAACGGCATGGGCTGCAGCCGATCAATATTCTCGCGCCGGATGGCAGGCTGAACGACAGCGTCCCCGGGCCCTATCGTGGGCTTGATCGCTTTGAAGCACGCAAACGCGTGGCCGCAGACCTCGAAGCGCGCGGGCTGCTGGAAAAAACCGAGGACATTCGTCATGCCGTCCCGCACGACGAGAAAACCAGGACCGTTGTGCTCGAACCCTATCTCACCGAGCAGTGGTATCTGAACGTCACGCCGCTGGCGGAGCAGGCGCTGAAAGCGGTTGAGGACGGCCGCACGAAATTTGTGCCCGAGCACTGGACTCAGGTCTATTTCAACTGGATGCGCAGCATTCAGCCCTGGTGCATTTCGCGCCAGCTGTGGTGGGGCCACCAGATTCCGGCGTGGTATGGGCCCGACGGTAAGGTGTTCGTCGAGGAAACGGCGCAAGCTGCATCGGCCGCCGCCGGCAAGCACTACGGCAAAACAGCGGTGAATCTGGTGCGCGATCGCGATGTGCTCGACACCTGGTTTTCCTCCGCGTTGTGGCCGTTTTCGACGCTTGGCTGGCCTGACGCCACACCCGAGCTGAAGCGCTTTTATCCCACATCCGTCCTCGTCACGGGGTTCGACATCATCTTCTTCTGGGTTGCCCGCATGATGATGATGGGCCTGCATTTCATGAAGGATGTGCCGTTTTATGATGTCTGCATCCATACCCGCGTCCTCGACGAAAAAGGTCAGAAGATGTCGAAGACGAAGGGAAATGTCGTTGATCCGCTCGACCTGATCGACGAATATGGAGCGGATGCGTTGCGTTTTGCGCTGGCCAACGCGGCGGGGCAGGGGCGGGATATACGGCTCGGCATCGCGCGGGTTGAGACCTGCCGCAATTTCGGAACCAAGCTGTGGAACGCGGCGCGCTTTTGCGAAATGAACGAATGTGTGCGCAAGCGGGATTTCGATCCTGCCCAGGTCACCATGACGGCCAATCGATGGATCGTGGCCGAAGTCGCCCGCGCCGCTTCAGATGTGACGGCGGGGCTCGAAGCGTACCGGTTCAATGATGCCGCAAGCGCGATCTACCATTTCGTCTGGGACGTGTTCTGCGACTGGTATCTCGAATTTATCAAGCCCGTGCTCAATGGCGCGGACGATGAAGCCAAAATCGAAACGCGCGGCACGGCCGCCTGGGCATTGGATCGCATCCTGCAGCTGTTGCATCCATTTATGCCGTTCATCACCGAGGAATTATGGGCGCGGCTGGCTGAACATGCGGTTCCGCGCCGTTCGATGCTGATGCTTTCGCCCTGGCCGGAACTCGATTCGCTGCCGTCCCATGATGATGCCCGCGACGAGATGAACTGGGTCATTCAGCTGGTCTCGGGAATTCGGAGTGTGCGTCCGAAATGCATGTTCCTCCGGCGGCGCGCATTGCCCTTGTGCTCAAAGATGCCGGCGCAACGACGGCGACGCGGTTGAATGCCCACCGTGACACCATTTTGACCATGGGCCGGCTGTCCTCGGCCCGGTTGAGCGCGGAAATCACGGCCGGCTCGGCGCAATTTGTCGCCGGAGAAGCGATTGCCGCCCTGCCGCTTGGCGATGTCATCGATCTCGCGAAGGAACGCATGCGGTTGCAGAAGGACCTGAAAAAAGCCGAAGACGAGATGGCGCGTTTCGATGCCAAATTGAACAATCCGGCATTCGTCTCGCGCGCGCCGGAAGAGGTGATCGAGGAGCAGAAGGAAAAGCGCGCGGAAGCCGCGGCCGTCGCCACCCGGCTCGGCGAGGCTCTCAATCGCCTCCAGGCTTAAGTTCATTTGCCGGTATCCAGGAAAGAGCGCCGAAATGCAGAAATTCGACAAGTCGCGGCTTCCGTCGCGCCACACTACAGAAGGGCCGGAACGCGCACCGCACCGCGCTTTCTATTACGCGATGGGCTTGTCGGAAGAGGAAATTCACCGCCCGATTGTCGGCGTCGCCTCATGCTGGAATGAAGCTGCACCCTGCAACATTGCGTTGATGCGCCAGGCGCAGGCGGCCAAGAGGGGTGTGAAGGATGCAGGCGGCACTCCGCGCGAATTCTGCACCATTACCGTGACCGACGGCATTGCCATGGGCCATGAGGGTATGAAGTCCTCGCTGGTCAGCCGCGAGGTGATCGCCGATTCCATCGAACTGACAGTCAGGGGCCATTGCTACGATGCATTGGTCGGCGTCGCGGGCTGTGACAAAAGCGAGCCCGGCATGATGATGGCCATGCTCCGCCTGAATGTCCCGTCGGTGTTCCTCTATGGCGGTTCAATCATGCCGGGAAAGTTTCACGGCCGGGATGTCACGATACTCGACGTTTACGAGGCTGTCGGGCAGCGGTCGGCAGGCAAAATCTCCGATTCGGAATTGCACGAACTGGAATGTGTTGCGTGCCCGGGTGCAGGGGCCTGTGGCGGACAATTCACGGCCAACACCATGGCCTGCGTGTCGGAAGCGATCGGGCTGGCATTACCATATTCTTCCGGGCCGCCGGCGGAGATCACATCGCGCGACGAATTTGCACTCAAGGCGGGCGAGACGGTGATGGCGCTGCTCGATCGCAATCTTCGTCCGCGCGATATCTGCACGCGGAAAGCATTTGAAAACGCCGCGACGATTGTCGCCGCAACCGGCGGCTCAACCAACGCAGCGCTGCACCTGCCCGCGATGGCGCATGAGGCCGGGATTGATTTTGATCTGTTCGATGTCGCCGAAGTTTTCCGCCGTACGCCCTATCTTGCCGACCTGAAACCCGGTGGGCGTTATGTCGCCAAGGACGTCTGGGAGGCGGGCGGCATGCCGATGCTGATGCGCACGCTGCTCGATGGCGGCTATCTGCACGGCGACTGCCTGACCGTCACCGGACAGACCGTTGCCGAAAATATCGCGGCGATAAAGTTCGATGCTGCTCAGCCGGTGATGCGGCCGGTGAGCAATCCGCTGGCGCCGACGGGCGGTGTTGTGGGGCTCACCGGCAGTCTCGCGCCCGAAGGTGCGATCGTTAAAATCGCCGGTCTGAAGCATCTTCACCACCGTGGCCCGGCGCGGGTGTTCGATTGCGAAGAGGACGCATTCGCGGCGGTTCAGGCACGCAGTTACAAAGCCGGCGATGTCATCGTTATCCGTTATGAAGGCCCAAGGGGCGGTCCGGGCATGCGCGAAATGCTTTCCACCACCGCTGCGCTCTACGGCCAGGGGCTTTCGGATCAGATCGCGCTGGTTACGGACGGACGGTTCTCCGGCGCGACGCGCGGCCTTTGCATCGGCCATGTCGGACCGGAAGCCGCCGACGGCGGCCCGATCGCTCTCTTACGCGATGGCGACATGATTTCGATCGACGCCGAGAAGGGCACAATTGATCTGGAACTCGATCCGGCGGAATTGCGCCGGCGCCATGAGGCGTGGAAAGCGCGCGATATTGCATTCGGCGCAGGGGCATTGTGGCGCTACGCACAGAATGTCGGCCCGGCGCGCTATGGGGCAGTGACCCATCCGGGCGCAAAATCCGAGAAACGCACCTACGCCGACATATGAGAAGCGAGTGAAGAGAAGCGAGTAGCGAGAGGATTTCTGGTTTCTCGCTCCTCGCTTCTATTTTCTCGCTTCTCGTTAACGGTGGGGATGGTCCTTGTTTCCGCCCGGGCCGGATTGTGGGTGCTCCGGAGTGCCGCTGAATTCATCCTGCGGTATGTCACGACTCACCGGGCTCATGTCGTGACGGTCTTCGATTTCATCCATTTGCGGATATTCGTGACCGGTCCGCGATGCGCTTTCCTTGGCCATTTCGCGCGACTGCTGCTCGGTGCTGCGCTGCTGCTGTGCGGCTTGAGCGGCACGGCGGCTGGCGGCGCCACGGGCCTGTCCGCCCTTGCGGCCGGCCTGCGCCGCCAGTTCACGGTTCTGCGAGAAGCTGCGGCCCTCCGGAGGCACGCTTTCGCCACCTTTGCGCCCGGCTTTGGCGGCAAGGTCAGGATTCTGTGAAAAGCTTCTCTTTTCCGGCGGAACACTCTGCCCGCCTTTGCTTGCGATGGCGCGCTGCTTCGCCGGATCCATGGAAGCAAATCCGCGATTCGAGGTGCCTTTTGATTCAGGCATGACGTGTCCTTTCCGGGATTCTTGGCTATCGGCGGAGCGCGGCTGAGCCGCCTAACCGCCACATCTCAAAGCATAAACGGCGCCGAACCCGGCCCCGTTCCGGCAACGTTATTTCATTTTCGCCCAAGCTTGGGCTCTGCGGTGAGCCGTGTGTGGCCCAAATTGTCCAGTTCGGTAAGTATGTTACGCCGA
>JAGWSK010000071.1 GCA_028869355.1 Alphaproteobacteria bacterium
AAAGCAGAGCAGGCACTCTGCCGCAAGTCCGCGTAAAAAATTCCGCGTTGTGCTATGCGTGCACCACAATTGCTCAGCCGAACGGGAACCAAATGGCATCGCAAAACGACATCGCAGTGATCATTGGCAGCCTGCGCAAGGAATCATTCAGTCGCAAGGTCGCGAACGCTCTGATCGGGCTTGCGCCATCAAGCCTGAAGCCGGCGATCGTCGAAATCGGCAATCTGCCGCTCTACAATCAGGACCTGGATGGCGCCGCGCCGCCGGCCGAATGGGCCGCATTTCGCGATCGCATCCGTCCGGTCCAGGGTGTCATTTTCGTCACTCCCGAATACAACCGTTCGGTTCCTGGCCTGCTGAAAAACGCCATTGACGTCGGTTCGCGGCCCTATGGCAAAAGCGTGTGGGACAGAAAACCCGCCGCCGTGGTCAGCGTATCACCGGGCGCCATCGGCGCGTTTGGCGCCAATCATCATCTGCGCCAATCGCTGGTGTTCCTCAACATGCCGCCGATACAAATGCCGGAGGCGTATATCGGTGGGGCAGACAAGCTGTTCGATGCGCAAGGCAAACTGGTCAACGATTCGACGCGTGAATTCCTTTCGAAATTCATGCAGTCTTATGCCAATTGGGTGGAAAAGCATGCACCGGGCTAATGCCGCTCGGCCACTGCCGGAAAGCGCGGCAGTTTTCCTGATTGACCGGCGGCGTGAACTGTGGCGCGCTCACTGCCGGACAGCATAGGTTTTTGCATCTCATGCGCGACCGACTCTCACTGGGCAGGGTTTTACCCCTACTGCCATTGGTGCTTCTCGCCGGATGCGAGGATTCTGATCTGGGACAATTGGCGCAGCTTGCCTATACCTCGGTCACATCCACGCCTCCGAAGATCGGCCGGGACCAGGCAGCGGCAATTCCTTACGCCAGCATGGGTCTCGAACTCGGAGACACGGCGCAAGTGCTGCTGGTGCTTGGCACCGAAACCGGCAATGAACTCGACTGGTTTGCCGGCGACCAGGTTTTTCTCCGTACACGGAACGGAAAGGTCATCCGCACGGTCGGCCTTCCCTACGATCTCGGGGGTCTCCGCCAACTCGATCCGGTGTCAGGAATGGCGAAACCGGCTTCCGCAACTGCAGTCCAGTATAGCTTCGATTTTCCTGATCTCGGCATTTTCGACGCCATCGCCCAGTGCACCACCCGGGATGCCGGCAATGCGACAGTCGAAATTTTCGGATCGCAGCTCCCGACGCGGCACACCATCGAACATTGCAGCGTCCCCGATATGCGCTGGAATTTCGACAATGAATACTGGACCGACCCCATGACCGGATATGTCTGGCGCAGCAGCCAGCATATTCATCCCGATTCCCCCCCGGTTGTTCTGCAGGTTTTCAGACCGGCACAGAATCCGGGCTAGCGGCCGGGTCTGCCGCCACCGGGATTGATGGCCGCACAAATAAGGGGTTGCGATAGCACAGCACCGAACCGGCGGTGAACAAGACGAGAGTGACAAACCCCGACAGCGTGAAGAGGAGCGCAAATTCCGGCAGCCTGGTCTCCAGCGCGCGGGCATAAAGCACAATCGGCAGGTCGAGCTTGACGCCCCGAATCGACCCGGTGCCGGCCTTGAACAGCACTTCTCCGGCGACCTGGATGACAAAACCAGGCACCGACAGAAGGATGACCAGAACCAGATTGCGCCAGAAACTGCCCGAACCCTCGTGCAGCGCCTTGCGCAACACCGATCCGGTGCTGCCCGCCACGATCGCGGGAATAAGGAATCCGAGTCGCGCAAACAGAGCATAAATTCCGGCAATCGCCGCCGATACCGAAACAATTCCGATGGTGGTGCGGCCCGCACCTGCGGCCGGGAGGGCCAACGCGCATACCAGATAAACCGCCGAAAAGTACCCGCACAGCACAAGCAGAAAGCGCAAGTAGGCCGCATAAATCCGCCAGTCCTGACGGGCAGGATGCAAATGAATCCAGCCCTGAGCGCGTCGATTGCGCAACATCAGATCGATCACCGACGAAACCGCAATCGCAACGAAGAACACGCACAGGAAGAGACCGGCCGCAAGGGCGCCGAGCGCAACACTCGCAGCGCGCGCATCACCGGTCGAAATAAACGCGATCAGCTCGGACACATAGGCCCAGAGGGAGGCATAGAGAACCACGCCGGTGGCGACGAAAGGCGCAACGACAAGCTGCACCAGCGGGCGAAACTTGCGAAACAAAAAGCCGTAGGAAAAGGATGCCGCGGCGACGGCCGTGGGACACGGGGGCAACTCATCCGTCATGGGAACACCCGGTATTGCCGCAATCATCCCCCGAATGGCACGTTACGCGCGTTCGCGCAACTCCGGCGCGTCGGCGGCGGGAAGCTGAACGACATTCGAGTAATCCGCATCGCCCTCGGGGGTGCCGTCTTCGGCCTCCGCGGCGGTTGGCCGATCGGTCAGGAACGCGAAGCTGAAATATACCGCCGTCAACACAATCAGCGCGACCAGCGAGAAGCGTGGCGCAAGCACCGCCGCAAATGATGACAGCGCGACACAACCGAGATACGCGGCCAGCCCGTATCGCTTGCCAAGTTTGCCCTGCAGCCGGTGATGAAAGTGATCCGTATCCGGTGCAAATGGCGAACGCCCCTGAAGCCGGCGGGTGATGATCAGGCGCAGGCAATCCGCCACCGGAAAATAAAACCACACCGTCACCGTTTCGATCGTGATATGTCCATGCGCATAGGCAGTGAGCGCGAGCAGCCCGATGACGAAAGTCACGCCGTAACTGCCGCAATCGCCGAGAAACAGTTTGCCGCGCAGATTGTAGTACAGGATGACCGCAGCGGCCGCCGCCACGACCTGTGCCACGGCAGCAACCCCCGGATCGCGCGTCAGCGCCAGACACAGCGACCAGATCACGAACATCCCGGGCACCAGGCCGTTCTGCCCGTCCGCCATGTTGACGGCGTTGACGATCCCCGCAAAAGTCAGTGCAATCAGCCCGGCATAGATCGCCGGAGGCAACGGCGTCGCATCGAAACTTCCCCAGTTGAGCGAACCCGCAATCAGACCGGGTGCGACCGTCATGGCGACACCGAGAAACACCAGCAGCGCCAAAATCCGGCTCAGCGGCGTGGTGTTGGCCTGATCGTCCGCGAATCCCGCCAGCCCAACGCCGGCTGCGCATAAAAAAAGCATCGCGGAGAATTGCTGATCCTTGAGATAACCGGACATTACCGCGCCGGCCAACCAGATCAGCAAAGGAATCAGAATTCCAATTCCACCGACCAAAGGAGTTGGCTGCGGATGATTTTTACGGGCTTTGTCCGGGTAATCCATAACCCCAAGACGAAGACCGATGACATCGGCATTGACGCAGATCAGCCACGCCGCGGCGATCGCAATAAGGTCCATGAATAGGATCAGCATTGCCGAATTTCCGCACGCACGGCAATCGGCCGCCACAGAAACGGAAACCATCCGGTTCACCCCAACCGGTGCAACTGCACACTGTCTACCGAACAACAAGCGCGCGCCCCTTAGAGCCGCACGCGAAACCCATTGCTTTTCATGACGCCGCCGGCCTTTGAACAAGTGGTCGGCGGAATTCGTTCAGAGACTTTCACTTCTGACTGGGAGGAAGCGTTCCCGTGGTAACCGCTTGCGCGAGGCTGGTATTGCTGGTGCCTGCCGTGAGAATCCAGATGCCAACACCCACAACGATCAATCCGCCAATGATCCAAATAATCGGAGGATTATCTATGTCGTCGCGACCCTGTGCCTGCTGTACCCCCGCAGCCGCACCCGGAGCCAACGGCCCGGTATCGGCCGCCATGACGGGCATCTGGCCCATAAACATCGCGGCGCTAACCAACGTTGAGATAAGCGCTTTTTTCACCCTCAGCTCCCCTTTTTGGGTTCTTTTGTTACCGACTTCTAGCATCACGTAAATTGACGGTCAAATGAATGTTTACCCACGGCCGGATGGAGACGTGATCGCCTGACAACGATGTACACTGAAATTCGATCCCGAGTTCTGAAGAAATTTTTGCTGCACATTTCCGGTTGTCTTGACCTACTTGCCCGAGCTCTGCGGATTTCGGTCTCTCTGTTTTCAATTGATGCCCAAAACACTGAGCAAGTATTCGAAGAGACGCCAAAATCCGGGCTGGCCCATGGCCTGCAAGACTCTGAAATCAAAAAGCAAATTTGCCTAATACGGTTTCCGCCGAAGCATGCCTCTGGCGCGAACAGCGATGGTTACTTCACTGCGAGGGCAACCACGCCATTTACAATATAAGCAAGGGCACTCTTGCGATTGAACGCATCGCAAGATGTCCCCGCAGGGATTACGGGGAGTGAGCCCGGATGGGATTGAACCATCGACCCTCTGATTAAAAGTCAGATGCTCTACCACTGAGCTACGGGCTCTTCCGGCGTTTAAGTAAGTTCAGAGCGGGATCAGGTCAACGCCGTCAATCGATCAGCCCGCTTCCTCGATCTGTCCGTTGCGGTAGTTGCGCAGGAACCGGCTGCAAAACTGCTCTGTATCTTGTGCCATAACCGCTGCGCGAAACCGGTCGAGCATATCCTGGAAAAAAAACAAATTGTGCCAGGTCAGCAATACGGCGGCGATGATTTCGCCGGATTTGACCACATGGTGCAGATAGGCGCGCGAAAATCCGCGACAGCACATGCAGGCGCAATTGGCATCGAGCGGACTGGAATCCTCGGCGTGGCGGGCATTGCGCAGATTGAGTGCGCCGGCCCAGGTGAATGCCTGGCCATTGCGACCCGAACGCGTGGGCAGCACGCAGTCGAACATGTCGATGCCGAGGCGAGCGGCGCCAATGATGTCGTCCGGCTTGCCGACCCCCATCAGGTACCGCGGACGCATTTGCGGCAGGCTTGGCGCGGTCCCGGCGATCACATCGAACATGGCCGATTGGCCTTCGCCGACAGCCAGACCGCCGATGGCATAACCGTCAAATTCAATGGTCAGCAGTTCTTCGACCGACCTGAGGCGCAGGTCCGGATAAACGCCGCCCTGCACGATCCCGAAGCAGAACCGGCCCGGTTTCGTCTGGAAACCCGCTTTGGACCGTTTCGCCCAGCGCATTGATAGCGCGAGCGAGCTTTCGATGCGCTCGCGGCTGGCCGGATAAGGCGCACATTCATCAAGCACCATCTGAATGTCCGAACCGAGCAGGTCCTGGATCTCCATGGAGCGTTCCGGCGACAGAAAATGCTCCGACCCGTCAACATGCGAACGAAACCGCACACCCTCCTCACGAATATCGCGCAGCGCCGCAAGCGACATCAACTGGAAGCCGCCGGAATCGGTCAGTATACTGAACGGCCAATCCATGAACTTGTGCAGCCCGCCGAGCCGCGCGATCCGTTCTGCACCCGGCCGCAGCATCAGGTGATAGGTATTGCCGAGCACGATCCGGGCGCCTGTCGCCGCAACATTCTCCGGCAGCATGGCTTTCACGGTGCCGGCAGTGCCGACCGGCATGAAGGCCGGCGTTTCAACCATGCCGCGCGGCAGATGCAGGGTTCCGCAGCGCGCGGCGCCATCCGTCGCCTTGATCTCGAAACCCGACGCGCTCATGGCGTACAATCCCGAAACAGAAGGCACGCATCGCCGTAGGAATAAAACCGGTACCCCGCCGCGATCGCCCCGGCATAGGCCGCTTTGGTAACGTCAGTCCCGCTGAAGGCGCAAACCAGCATGAACAATGTCGAACGCGGCAGGTGAAAATTCGTCAACAGCACATCGGCAGATCTGAACCGGTATCCCGGCGTGATGAACAGATCCGTCTCACCGGCACAGGCGCGGATGCGCCCGGTGTCGTCCGCGGCCGTTTCCAGGGTGCGCAGCACTGTCGTCCCGGCCGCCACGATGCGTCCGCCGGCATTTCGCGCCGCATTGATCTCGCCCGCGGTGCCTTCGGAAATCTCCGCCCATTCGGCGTGCATCACGTGACCGTCAGTATCGTCCGCGGTCACCGGCAGGAATGTGCCGGGGCCGACATGCAGTGTTATGGCCGAGATGCCGACTCCCCCTTTACGCAGCGCATCGAGCAATTCCGGCGTAAAATGCAGACCCGCGGTCGGCGCGGCGACCGATCCCGGCACACGTGCGTATACTGTCTGATAATCGGCGCGATCCCGCCCATCGGGGGGGCGCCTGCCCGCGATATAGGGCGGCAGGGGCACCTCGCCCGCGGCAGCAATGGCGGCGTCAAGTGCACCTCCCTCGCGATCGAACGCAATCTCGACTTCGGCTCCGTCGCGTTCAACCACCTTGCCCTTCAGCGCCGATCCGAATGTCAGAACATCGGAAGGTTTCAGTCGTTTCGCAGGCCGTGCAAAAGCACGATACGTGTTCCCGTTGATGCGCCAATACAGCAGCAGCTCGCATTTTGCGCCTGGCGAATCTTCACTTGTCCGGTGCCGCAGCCCATGCAGGCGCGCCGGAATAACCTTGCTGTCGTTGAGAACGAGCACGTCGCCCGGACGAAGCAGTTGCGGTAAAGCGCGAATATCCCTGTGCTCGCAGGTGCCATTCGCTGGTACGACCAGCAGTCGCGCGCTATCGCGCGGCACGGCCGGACGCAAGGCGATCAGCCGCTCGGGCACCTCAAAATCGAAGTCGTCAACCCGCATGGAGAAATGGTGAGTGGTTAACCGGCCGACTGCAATACCGCCTGGGTGATGCGCGCCTGATCCTCATCACTCAGATAAGGGTGCATCGGAAGGCTCAGCACTTCGCCGCAGAGCTTATGGGCGGCGGGCACCGGCGCCGAAGGACAAGAGGCGTAGGCCGCCTGTTGCGGCAGCGGCGCCGGATAATAAACCCGGCTGGGAATGCCAAGGTCCTTAAGGCCAGCCTGAATCCGCGCGCGGTCGCTCACGCGAAGGGTGTATTGCGCCCAGACCGATCTCCCACCCGCGATCATTTGCGGTACACGGATCGATTCATGCTGGACGAGATCCCGGTTGAACCGGTCCGCGATTTTTTGGCGGGCGGTGATTTCTTCGGGAAAGATTTTCAGCTTTTCGATCAGGATGGCCGCCTGAATTGTGTCGAGCCGCGAATTCAATCCGACCCGAGCGTGTTCGTAAGCATCCGCGCCCTGCCCGTGCATGCGCAACGACCGCAAGACGGCTGCAAGCTGATCGTCATCGGTGAAACACGCGCCACCATCGCCATAGCAGCCGAGCGGCTTGGCCGGAAAGAAACTGGTTGCCGCCGCATCGCCGAAACACACCGTCGCGCGGCCCATGAGTGTCGCCCCGAATCCTTGGGCCGAATCGCACAACAGGTGCAGCTTCTCTGCCGCAGCAATGGATTCCAGTCTGCCGTAATCGGCCGGTTGGCCGAACAGATCGACCGCAATGATGGCTTTCGGACTCAACACGCCTTCGCGGCGAACCATGCGAATCGCTGCTTCGAGGCTGGCCGGATCCATATTGAAGCTGTCTGGCAGCACATCGGTGAAAACCGGTGTTGCTCCGGCAAGCGCCACGACTTCGGCAGTGGCGGCAAATGTGAATGCCGGAACAAAAACCGCATCTCCCGGCCCTATCCGCCACGCCCTGAGCACGAGCAGCAACGCGTCGGTACCGTTGGCGCAGGCGACCGCATGCTTGACGCCGGCAAACTGCGCCAGCTTTTGCTCGAGTTCGAACACCTGCGGACCCAAAATCCATTGTCCGCTTTCAACCGCTGCGAGGATCGCCTGATTCAGCGCCGCGCCGAGGCGCTGCCGCTGCGCCTGCAGATCAATAAAAGGAATAGAATCGGTCACGCGAATCTCGTCAAAACCCTGGCGGGCCTACACCGGTTCGCGCCGCTGAGGCAAATCACCGGATGTGGCAGCCGGTTTCGCATTACGGAAGTGTCATCTCGATGATGCGGTCGGGATCGGCGACGACGCCATTATTGGCCGAACTGCCTTTCTTGATCGCGTCGACATGCTCCATGCCGCCGATCACCCGTCCCCAGACGGAATATTGGCCGTCAAGCCACGGCGCATCGGCAAGGCAGATGAAGAACTGACTGTTTGCCGAATTGGGATCGCTGCTGCGGGCCATGGAACAGGTCCCGCGGACATGCCGTTCGCGGCTAAATTCCGCCGCCAGATTCGGCTTCCTGGATTTGCCCGTTCCGGTGCCGGTGGGATCGCCGGTCTGGGCCATGAAGCCGTCGATGACGCGGTGAAATTTCAGCCCGTTATAAAAACCGTCCCGGACCAACTCCTTGATCCGCTGCACGTGATTGGGTGCAAGGTCGGGCCGCAGCTCGATACGCACGCTACCCGACTTGAGCTCAAGCTGGATGATTTCGGGGTCGGCCATGATGTTTTTTCCTCGTTCAAGTCATGATGTGGTCAAGGCCAAAGACGCTTCCAGCGCCAACTCCCCGTCATCGGGGAAGTACCCTCTTCAGCGCTTTCTGCGGGCAAATCGCTTG
>JAGWSK010000010.1 GCA_028869355.1 Alphaproteobacteria bacterium
TCCCAACGATTTGGAAATAAACATTTTTCTTGGTTCACTATACATGGATTCGGATCGCAGCACGGATGCCGAGAGGGTTTTCGGCAAGGCGATGCTGGTCAATCCCGATTCGCTTGCCGCCATATTCGGCCGCGCCGCTGCGAAGCGCCGGCCGATATAAATATCGGCTAAGGCGCCAGAAGATTCACGTTGATTTCGGCCCGGTCATGGCGGGCAAATACGCGCAGTGTCTCGCCGGCCGAAACTATCAGAGGCATCGGAAAGCGGTAAATAATATTCGGCCAATGACTGCCGCCGCCCGGTCCACCCGGGCGATTTGAGTACTGAACCGCATCGTCGAGATCGAGTCTGATCCACTGGGCCACGCCGTAGCAAAGTCCCGTGCCTGTCACCGGAAGCGCGACCTCATGCCCCCCCATGCGGAATTCGGTCTCAGTCAGATCAAACCGCAACAGCTCGACGTCGGGGGACAATGCCGCAAATGCAACACCGTCGAGCGGCACCACAAGCCGCGGCGGCGCAAACTCATTGAAGGATGATAGATCAAATCCTTTGATCCGACCGGCGGAGAGCATCCCCCCGACAGCCTCCCCGCCGATCAGAAAACCCATCGCCGATGCTGCCCTGGGGATAAGGGTTGCCCGGTCCGTCAAAAGATGCCGGTGCGCGTGCTCGACTGCCGGCAGGATCGCCTCGTCAAGCAGATTGCTGGAAAAGGTTTCGGTGATCAGGATATCGGCGCGGGCTGCCATATCGCGCCCGACAACAATTCCGGTCGAGTGTTTCGGGATAATTTTTATTCGATCGGCAAAACCGTTTCTGGCGACAATCGATGCGGCTTCACGCGCGATCACGCCTACGGCTTCGCAACTGTCCACGATGGCGGCGCCGGCCCGCGCCGCCATCATTGCCAGCAAACCCGCACCGGTACCGATCTCGAGCACGCGTTTGCCCGGCACTGCGCGGCGGATCGCCGCTTCATATGCATCGTTGCGCGCCGAATCGTTGAGCATCGCAAAGTGCCATTGCGGCACGATCGTCGAATACACCAGCCGCAAATTCACTTGTGCATCGGCGAGATCAGGTTTGATCGACAGCGCACGGCGGAGCGCGTCGATTGCCGCGTCGGTTTTTCCCCGCGTGCGGTACAACACACCCAGATTATTCAATGGCCATGGGTTCGCCGGGTCGAGATCGATCGCACGATGATAGGCCGAGATCGCCTGATCCAGATCTCCAAGCTCGCTCAATACCGCGCCGAGATTGCTGAAGGCCCGTGCGCTCGCCCGGCCTGAAGCGACTGCACGCTGAAGGAACGGGAGCGCCGCCTGGCTTTGCCCCTGACGGTAAAACACCAGACCCATTAAATGATTGGCTTCGGAATCATGCGGATCGCGCGCGAGAAGTGTCCGGCACTCCCGGGCGGCTTCATCAAACCGGCCCGCCTCATAAAACTGCTTGGCGCGCAGATGTTCGGCGCTCATCCGCGCCGCCGCGTCTGCATACTCGCCTCCCACGCCCAATCCGGGCAGGATTTTACACCGTGCGAGTGCGCCTGAAACAGGGGGGCGGCCAATTCGTGGCCGGCGCGCAGCCAAAAACAAACGCGGCTGCCGACGGCCGGCTTCTGCAAGCGATGCATATTGGCAGACGGGTGGTTTTCGCGCATCATCAGGACGGGTTTTGCCGGTCTTGAACAGGAGCGTGAGATGAAGGGAATTTTGGCTCTGACATGCGCCGCGGCTCTGTTTGCCGCGCCCGCCTACGCTGCCCTTAAAAATGGAGCAAAGGCGCCCGATTTTTCCGCCGTCGCTTCGATCGGCGGCAAGGAATTCAAATTCGCGCTGGCCGATGCGCTCAAGAAAGGCCCGGTCGTACTCTATTTCTATCCCGCGGCCTTCACCCCGGGCTGCACCATCGAAGCGCATAATTTCGCCGACGCCATGGATGATTACCACAAGCTCGGCGCGACCGTGATTGGCGTGTCGCACGATCCGATCGAAAAGCTCGATCGCTTTTCGTTGACCGAATGCCGCAGCAAATTCCCCGTCGCCGCCGACACCGATGGCAGCATCATGCGGAACTACGACGCGGCCGAGGATTCGGAATATGCCCAGCGCGTCTCATATGTGATCGCACCCGACGGCCGCGTCATTTACAGCTACACGGCGGGCGATCCGACGCATCATGTCGAATACACCATGTCCGCGCTGAAGAAACTCGTCGCCGAGCATCATTGACGGCAAGGGCCGGCGTAGCCCGACCGGGTGCGGCATAGCCGCACTCGGCGGAACCAAAAAATCCGCGTAAAGCGCGCCGGCGCCGCGCTCGGCGCGCAATGGCGGGCTGGCGGAAACGTTCAGAAATCGGGCTTCGCTGCCATCGGCGTGTGAAAGTCGAAGAGGCCGAAATTCTGGTTGCTCTCGGCGCAAATGACTTCAAGGAACGGGTCTTCTCCCCGTTGATCGCGGATGCGAAGCGACCAGGGCAGGTAGAAGCTGTCAGGATCGTCCACCGTTATCATGACTTCCAGCCCCTTTCCCCCGTCCGTCGTGCGCCAGCGCTCCACGACATGCAGCTTGTCCGTATGCGGCGTGCGATATGCGTCGAGAATGGTCCTGGGATCGACGCCGATGGTATCGACCACCAGCGTATCGCCCTCATAATGACCGACCGATTCTCCGTACCAGGACGGTTTCAAATTCTTGGAATGCGGCACGTTCAGATAGATGTGTCGCACCTGCGCCTGATTGGCGATGACGATCGTCACTTTGTCCTTCTGCTGCAGGAAGGCGTAGCCCTGGTGCAGCGTCATCACACCCGGGACGGATGTCGGCAGACACAGCGCATGCGCGTGCGCAGGCGCGCGTCCGGCGTGGCTTTCCTCCGCCCA
>JAGWSK010000072.1 GCA_028869355.1 Alphaproteobacteria bacterium
GGGACGGCGGCGGCGGCGTGATCGGAATGGAGGACGTGTCGGGAATTCCGGAGATCAGCAAAAGACTGCTGGCGGCCGGCTATAGCGAACAGGACCTCGCGAAGATCTGGGGCGGGAATATCTTAAGGGTCGTGCGCCTGGTCGAGGCCAAGGCGGAAAGACCCACCGGCCAGCAACCGAATGACAGCCCAAACGTAAACCATGAGAAAGCGAGGGCGGCGCCGTTCACCGCGCCGTGAAAGCCATGATCAACACCGTGACACCCGATTCAGAAATCCCCGACGGGGTCGAGCTTGGTATCAATCCCGACAAGGTCTGCACCATCATCGCCAAGGCGCGGCAATTCGATGCCAAAGAGGATATGAGCGACCCGGATTCGGGCTCGAATGCGGTCGATGACAGCATGGCCGATGTACTGGAAGATACGCCGGTCGATGTCGATGCGACCCGGCAGGAAATTGTCGAATTCATCCGGTCGCTGGACGTAGATGAGCAGATCAACCTGGTCGCGCTCGCCTGGCTCGGGCGCGGAACCTATGAGCTGAGCGAGTGGCGTGATGCGCTGGCCCAGGCCCGGGCACAGCATTCCAGGCGCACGGCCGAATATCTGTTGGGCCTGCCGCTGCTCGGCGATTACCTGCACGAGGGCCTTGCCGCATTTGGCGAATCCTGCGGCGAAATGCCCTGATGGAGCCTGAGTCGCTCCCGGATCAGCACGCGAGGGCGTTCAGGTGTCCCGGTGGGCAACCGCCCGCATTTCGCCTGCCTTATTGACGGCTCCCCGCAACTTACGCCAAATCCGCCCCGCAACTGCCAAGAGGAAGCCATGAGCGACATCGGCAACGGGATGAATGCTGCGTCGGACGTTGACCAGCTGAAGGCCGAACTGCGCAATCTGCGCGATGACTTCACCAAGATCACCGACATACTGAAGGACAGCGCGCGCGCACGCGGCGCCGAGGCCGCAGGCGTGATCCGCGAGAGGGCAGAGCGCGGCTGGTCGGACGCAAAGAATACCGCGCAATCCGTGCTGGAAGAGATGGAGGACCGGCCGGTTGGCACCGCGATGATCGTATTCGCAGCCGGTGTTCTGTTTGGGTTGATGCTGGGCGGTGGCCGCAGGTAAGCCCGTGATCAGCCGTTTCATTGCCAAAATCGCGATCGCCTTCGCGATGCTGCTGATCGGCCTGATCGCAGGCATGATCGCGATCGCGTTTTTTACCTATGCCGTATATCTCGCATTGCTCAATGTGCTGGTTTCTCCGGCGGCTGCGGCGATCACCGGTGTGGTCGTGCTTGCAGTCGCGCTTGTGCTGATGGGCTTGGTACGCGTCGTATTTCGACCAAGGCGGCGCCGGGTCCGGGTCGCTGACATTCCCACGCTGGAAGAATGCGAAAACGCCGCCGATGTCGGCAGCGAATTGGGGCGCAGAATCCGCGGGCTGGCCGGCGCGAGCACCGGCGGCGGGCTGTTGGCCGCCCTCCTCGCCGGCTTTGCCGTAGGCATCAGCCCCAAACTCCGCACCTTTCTTGAGTCCCTTCTGAAATCATAGCTGATCCCGGCTTCGCTTAGCCGATCCGGGCCATTGTCCCGGAACCGCTATCGTCGTTATGTTCAGCCGTCATTCTGGGGAGTGCAGATGGCCAACGTTGTCATCCTCGGCGAGCCGCAGCGTAGCTGCGGTGAGGGAAGAGGATCCATCAGGCGCGCGTCCGCGCGCCAAAAAATTTATTTCGCGCCACAGACGCGGCGCGGATGGGTGCCCTTCCCTCGCGCTGACGCGCTCGCCGGGCATGACACAGATGATTACGCAACAGCCCGTTTCAGGGAGTGAAGAGTGGGAGCCATAGATTCCGACGCGCATGTCATCGAGACCATGGCGACCTTCGAGTATATCGACCCCGAATACCGCCATCTTCGCCCGCGGATCGTGCGGCAGGTCGAGGGCGAACACGCCCGCAGCAATGAAGGGGGCATCCAGAAGGAATACTGGGTCCTCGACGGGCGGCTCCAGCCCAAGGAACACAATGTCGGTTCGAACACGTCCGAAGAATCGCGCGAGATGCGCGACGTTCGCGCGCGGCTCAAGCACATGGACGAACTCGATATCGACATCCAGGTGCTTTATCCGACCGTGTTCCTGCGCGCCTGGACGCAGGACCCGACGGTCGAGACAGCCATCTGCCGCAGTTATAACCGCTGGCTCGCCGACATCTGGAGCCAGGGCGAAGGCCGGCTGCGCTGGGCGCTGATGCCGCCGTTGCGCAACATGGAAGCGACGCGGAAGGAAATCGCATTCGGCAAGGAACATGGCGCCTGCGGCATTTTCGTGCGCGGCTTGGAAGCCGAAATGCGCGTGACCAATCCCTATTTCTTCCGGCTCTATGAGATGGCGCAGGATTTCGACATCCCCATCTGCTTTCATTCCGGCAACAACAGTTTCGCGGTCCGCGACATCTATGCGACCGAAGGCGGCTTCGGGCGCTCCAAGCTGCCGGTGATCGCGGCATTCCACAATCTGCTGATGGATGACATTCCGGCGAAATTTCCCAAATTGCGCTGGGGCTTCATCGAAGTGAGCGCGCA
>JAGWSK010000011.1 GCA_028869355.1 Alphaproteobacteria bacterium
CGTCGACCCGTGGCTGCGCGAGAACACCGACAATCAAGGCATTCGGATTCTGGAATTGCCCGCACCGAGAGCCGTCGATTTGCCAGTTCCGATTGCGGATTTCGGTCGTCTGGCCGTTGCTTGGGGACTGAGTTACGCTCCCAGCGAAATCGGAGAAATTTTTCTGCCATCCGCAATCGAGGATGTACCACCGCCACCCCGTCGCGACGATGGCGACCGCTTTATTAGTAAGGACCAAGTGTAGCGATGCCTGTGCGTCGGGGAGTAGTTTCGCCGGAAAATCTTGTTCACGCGCGCGCCGGCGACGAGTCGCAAGCGTGATTCGGCTCGCCTGCTTCAATGACGATGATCAAGGAGAGACGCTTACGGTCCTAGGGGATTACGAGCCGGATACAGCGCCCTCCTGACGAATTCCGGTAGGTCCTATCTGGAACGTTAGCCGTGACGCCGCTGCGGCGGCCTTTTTCTTGAAAATCGTCTTGCAGTTCGCGCCTATGCTGGATCGAATTAGATGTTGCAAATCGTTTGAGGTGATTTGAAGCCCTAGCGGATGCAGCGCCGACGCTTACGAAATGAGAGCGTCCTGGGTGAGGGGACGTTGCCGATCTTACTTGTCAAATCTCCCGTCCGGTGGAAAGCGGATCGTCTGATCGAAGCGGCTCGGCGTGGTCATGTCCTTGTCGCCGCGCGCCGGAAGCACGGTTGCTTCCGCGATGTAGAGCTTGCCCTTGTTGTAATACAGCGAACTGCGGGCGCGCGTCCCATCCATGCGGTCAACCACCAGCGTAACGCCGAATATCGCCTTTACATCCTGGTACACCCGCGGAAAATCGGTGAACAGAACGTCGCCCTCGCGCATCAGGGCATAGGCTGCCTCGTTGAGAAAATTGGCGCCCTTGTCGGGATATTTGCTGAGGTCGATCGCGGTCAGGCGATAGCGGACATGATCATCTTCGGCGGACCACACCATTGCCGGAAGATTTTTCGCGAGCGTGGAATCGTAATTGGACTTCGCCGCGTGAGGTTGGACCGGGAACTGAATGGCGACGCCCTGATCGAGATAGGCATATTCGGTCCAGGCGAACGCCGGCATGGAGCCGAAGAACAGGGCCAGTGCAACGGCAGCGATCAGGCGCATCAGTTCCTCCCGCTTCGGTGTTCCTGGTGTCCCGATTCTGAAATTCGCCTGATCTTTATATCGGCATCCATGCGAATTTCAGAATCGAAAGGACACCAGCAAATTACTGATTCCAGTGTCGTTTTGGTTTCGAAGTTCGCAACGCGCGCGCTATATCAAAATCATGCGAACTTCGAAACCACGACACTGGCTTGATTTTAGAACAATCGCGCTTCCGCCCCAAACGAGAGTAGCGTAACAACAAAACCAGTGTCGTGGTTTGGTGCGTGAGGGAAAGCTGAAGTCATGAATTTTGCCGATACCGTTCGATCGATCCCGGATTACCCGAAACCGGGGATCATTTTTCGCGATATCACGACGCTGCTCGGCAACCCCCGCGCCTTTCGCCGGGCGGTGGACGAGTTGGTTCAACCCTATGCAGGCGTGCGCATCGACAAGGTCGCCGGCATCGAAGCGCGCGGATTCATTCTTGGCGGTGCCGTCGCGCATCAGCTCTCCACCGGGTTCATTCCCGTGCGAAAGCGGGGGAAGCTGCCCTGGAAGGTGTTGGGCGAGGATTACGACCTTGAATACGGCACGGACCGGATCGAGATGCATCAGGACGCGGTGGTGAAGGGTGAAAATGTCATCGTTGTCGACGACCTCATCGCGACCGGCGGGACGGCTTTCGCCACGATCAAATTGCTGGAACGCGCGGGCGGAAAGGTGGTCGGCTGCTGCTTCGTGATCGATCTGCCGGATCTGGGCGGCGCCGACAAAATCCGCGCCCTCGGCAAAGAGGTCACGACGCTGGTACAGTTTGGAGGCCATTGATGCGCTTGTATTACTCGCCCAATTCGCCCTATGCACGAAAGGCGAGGATCATCATTCATGAGCTCGGGCTCGGTTCGCGGGTAGAAGCCTGCATCGTCAAGCTTCCTGCCGACGCGGAATTTCGCGCGGTCAATCCGCTGGGCAAGATTCCGGCGCTCGTGCTCGACGACGGATCGGCAATCTTCGATTCGCCCGTGATTTGCGAATATCTCGACACTTTGGGTCAGGGGAAATTTTTTCCGCGCGGCGGGATGTTCAAGGAAGCGGAGGGACGCTGGCGCGCGCTGACACTGCAGGCATTGGGCGACGGCCTCGCCGATGCCGTGGTGCGGCGCGTCCAGGAGTATCGTGTGCCCGAAAGCAGCCGCTCGCAGACCGTGATCGAGCATCAGACAAACGCGATCGAAGCAACATTCGCGCTGCTCGACAGAGCCACGGCAAAATTCCCCGCCGAACCCACCATTGGTGAAATCGCCGTCTGTAGCGCCATCGGCTATCTCGACTTGCGAGTGCCGAACGACGGCTGGCGCGGCCGTTACCCGAAACTCGCCCGCTGGCTGGATGGCTTTTCCCGCAGGCCGTCAGTTGAGGCGACAAAACCCCCACCGGCATGAAGATCAACGGGAAGCCGTACCGCACGATCTGGCCCGGCGCAGGTGGCGATGCGATCGAAGTGATCGACCAGACAAAGCTGCCTCATCGCTTCGAAACGCTGCGGTTGTCCACGCTGGAACAGACCGCCCATGCGATCCGCAGCATGATCGTACGCGGCGCGCCACTGATCGGGGCAACGGCGGCGTATGGGATGGCGATTGCGCTGCGTGAGAACCCGTCCGACGAAGCGCTCGACCGCGCCTATGACGTTTTGCTGCGGACAAGACCGACGGCTGTCAATCTTCGTTGGGCGCTGGACCGGATGCGCGATACTGTCCGCAACCGGCCACGCGACGCGCGGGCGGAAACATCCTGGCGCGAGGCGGCGGCGATTTGCGATGAGGATGTCGAGACCTGCCGCAGGATCGGCGAATTCGGGCTCGATCTCCTGCGCAAAGTGGCGGCGACAAGGCCCGGCGAAACCGTGAATGTGCTGACCCACTGCAATGCCGGCTGGCTCGCCTGTGTCGATTGGGGCACCGCGCTGGCGCCGGTCTATATGGCGCATGACACCGGCCTGCCGCTGCATGTCTGGGTGGATGAGACGCGGCCGCGCAATCAGGGCGCTTCACTCACGGCGTTTGAACTCAACAGCCACGGCGTTCCGCACACCGTCATTGCCGACAATGCCGGCGGTTATCTCATGCGGTCCCGCAAAGTCGATCTGGTGATCGTGGGCACCGACCGTGTTGCGCGCAACGGCGATGTTGCCAACAAGATCGGCACCTATCTCAAGGCGCTCGCAGCCAGGGATAATGACGTGCCGTTTTACGTCGCTCTGCCGTCCAGCACGATCGACTGGTTGCTTGAATCGGGCGACCGGATTCCGATCGAGGAACGGGCAGGGGACGAGGTGACGCATATCTCCGGCCGGACGCGCGACGGGTCGATCGCGGAGGTCGAAATCACGCCCGCGGGCTCGCCCGCCGCGAATCCTGGTTTCGACGTGACTCCATCGCGCCTCGTGACCGGATTCATCACCGAGCGTGGTATCTGTTCGGCCGATGAAGCGGGATTGCGCAGCCTGTTCCCGGGCACCGGCGCCCGGCGTCCGTAGCGTTCGTACTAGGAGATTTGCATGAAATCGCAGTGGTCCGACGCGGACGCGCAGTCCTTCGTTGCACGCTACGGCGAAAAGGGCGTCGGCGCCGACCTGGCATTGCGGGTCTACACCACGCGGCTTCTCGGCAGCGATCCCGCATTGGTGCTGCATGGCGGCGGCAATACCAGCGTGAAGACGCGAGCCAAAGATATGCTCGGCGAACCGGTTGACGTGCTCTGCGTCAAGGGCTCGGGCTGGGACATGGGGAATATCGAACCTGCCGGTTTGCCTGCAGTGAAACTGGAACCGCTGCGGCGTCTGCGCGCGTTGGAGAAACTTTCGGATGAGGACATGGTGAACTATCAGCGCATCAATCTGCTGGATTCATCGGCGCCCAACCCATCCGTCGAAACCCTGCTGCACGCGTTCCTGCCGCAGAAATTTGTCGATCACACGCACTCGACCGCGGTGCTGGCGATCACCGATCAGCCGGAGGGCGACGCGATTGCGCGGGAAACCTTCGGCGAGAGAGTAGCTTATGTGCCGTACACGATTCCGGGATTTGCACTCGCCAGGAGCGTATCCGGAATCTTCGACCAAAATCCCAAAGTGCAGGGCGCCATCCTTCTGCGCCACGGAATCTTCACTTTCGCCGACGACGCACGCTCGGCCTATGAGCTGATGATCGAAATGGTGACGCAGGCGGAAGCACGCCTGGCGAAGGGCAGGAAGACGCTCGTGCGGGCGAATTTATCATCCGAATTGGCGAAACTGCCGGAGATCGCTCCCGTCCTGCGCGGCGCGGTGGCACTGGAGAAAAATCCGCGCGAAGGAAAATTCAAGCGGCAGATACTTTGCTTCCGCAGCAATCCGGAAATCTTGAACTATGCCGGCGGCGCGGAGCTCGCGCGCTATTCGCAACAGGGCGTGGCAACGCCGGATCATACCATCCGTACCAAGAATTGGCCTTTGCTCGTGCCGCCGCCACCGGCAAACAATCTCGCTGAATGGAGCCAAAATGTCCGCGCCGCAGTGGACGAGTTCGTCGCGCACTATCACGCCTATTTCGCGCGCAACAATGAACGGGTGAAGGGAATCAAGAAAGAGCTCGATCCCTTCCCGCGGGTGATCCTTGTTCCCGGAGTTGGTCTGTTCGGACTGGGAGCTTCGGCGAAGGACGCAGCAATTGCCGCGGACATTGCGGAGAACACGGTCGAAGTCGTCACCGCCGCCGAATCCATGAGCCGCTATCAGCCGATCCCGGAAGAAGATCAGTTCGACGTCGAATATTGGTCGCTCGAGCAGGCAAAGCTTGGCAAGGCCGCGGAGAAGCCGCTTGCCCGGCAGGTTGCCGTGATCACCGGCGGAGGATCGGGAATCGGTTTGGCGACGGCCAAAGCCATGGCCAAACAGGGCGCCGAAGTCGCGGTGCTCGATGTTGACGGCGAAGCGGCGGCGCGGGCTGTGAAAGCGATTGGCGGCGCGGCCCTTGGTCTCGTCTGCGATGTGACCAAGGCTGCCGATGTACAGCGTGCATTCGATGCTGTTGTGGAGAAATTCGGCGGCGTCGATATTGTCGTTTCCAACGCCGGTGCGGCATGGCAGGGCCGCATCGGTGAAGTCGATGATGCAACTCTCAGGCGCTCATTCGAACTGAACTTCTTCGCCCATCAGACCGTCGCGCAGACGGCAGCCCGCATCATGAAAGCGCAGGGTACCGGGGGCTGCCTGCTGTTCAACACGTCGAAGCAGGCGGTTAATCCGGGCAAGGATTTTGGCCCCTATGGTCTGCCGAAAGCGGCGACTCTGTTTCTCGTCAAGCAATATGCGCTGGATTATGGCGCGGACGGCATACGGTCCAACGCCGTGAATGCCGATCGCGTCAGGACCGGACTTTTGAGCGACGAAATGGTCGCGGCGCGGGCCAAAGCGCGAGGCGTGTCCGAAGCCGATTACATGGGCGGAAATCTGCTGCGGCGGGAAGTGACCGCCGAAGATGTCGCAGACGCATTCGTATTCCTGGCGCTTGCCAATAAGACCACCGCGGCGACGCTGACAGTCGATGGCGGAAACATCGAGGCCAGCCTGAGATAATCTTCAACCCTCCCCTTGAGGGTTGGAGCCGTCGCGCGGCAGCAGAGCTGACGCGCAGGCGGAAATCGAATCGCGGAACGCGATTCGGGGAGGGGACAGAGAGCGTAGCGAGCGCGTATAACCGCAGAAGCGACTGTATTGCTCTAGCTAGAAGCCAAGGCGATCACGCATCCGCTGATTGACTGTAATCACACCTGCTGTATGGCTTCCCGTTGAACGTCGAATCGTTGGGCCGGGCCAATGGAAAACGAAGTCGAAGTCGAACATCCGAAATCACCTGTACACCGCCGTGTCGGCATTCTGATTGCGGTCATGGCGGCCGGACTGGCATTTACCGAAATGGCGAGCCGCACCGCCGCCACCGATGTGGTGCGGGAAACCGTGGAGGCGTCCGACACCTGGGCATTCTACCAGGCGAAGACGATCCGCGCGGCGATGTTGCACGCAGATGCACTCGCGCTGACACTGCAATCCACCGGACGCCCCGAGATGGACACCTCTGCCGTCGCCAAAACCGTGGCCGATTGGGAAGCAACCGCGGCGCGCGAAGATTCGGAGCCGTCGACCGGCGAAGGCCGCAAAGAGCTGCAGGTGAAGGCTCAGGCGATCGAAAAGCAGCGCGATGACCGCGACGCCGCCATGGAAAGCTATGAAATGGCGAGCGGTGCGCTGGAACTCGGAATCCTCCTCGCATCGACAGCCATCGTGACGAGCTTTATTCCGCTCGCCTTTGCGGGCGCAGGTATCGGAGCGTTCGGGGTGGTCATGGGCGTCTGCGGCTGGTACGCCCCGCATCTCATCGGCGGCTGACACTCTACGGCTTCCGCGGGTTCTTGCGGGCGATCAGTACACGGTTGATGAAGCTGTAATACAGCGCGCCCGACTCGTCGCGTGCTTCGTTGACACCTTCCAGCAATCCGAATTTCGGCAGCGTCGGCCAGTCGAGCTTGGCGATTCCCTTGTTCGTGTAGGTCAGTGTTGTGCCCGGACGCACCGGCTTCAACCATTTGATCTCGCGCACACCCGGTGACACGAAATTGTCCTGGACGCTTTGCGCACCGGCAGCTACCGCCGCACGGCGAGACGCAATCATCAGCTTCATCCACACTGCAGCGGTGTGCCAGCCGCTCGCAATCAGCCCGCCATAGATCGATGCTTCGGCGGCCTTTTTGTCGATGTGGAAAGGTTGCGGGTCGTATTGGCGGGCAAATGCGATGATGTTCTCCTCGGTGAAAGTGTAGGAGCCGAGCACGACCTCCTGATTGAGCGGAATATCCTCAAACCACATCACGCCGACTCCGGTTTGCGGCCCATGATCACCGAGGACACAAACATCATCACCAATTGTGGTCGCCCGGGCTTACCCAATCGCGACAAGGTAAATCGCATCCGGATATAGCCGCGATCGGCCCGCGACGATTCACGGCTGCCGAGGACCTCCGCCTGCAGCTGCAGGACATCGCCGGCATAAACCGGCTTCCGCCACTGCACTTCCTCGATGCCCGGCGATCCCATGCTGGCAGCGCGGCCAAACAAACCATCGACCATCATTCGCATCGACAGCCCGCACAAATGCCAGCCGCTGGCCGCAAGCGCGCCAAGGATGGAAGATTTGGCGGCAACCGGATCGGTATGTTGCGGCTGCGGATCGAATTCCCGGGCGAAGGCGATGATTTCTTCCGCCGTGATCTGATGCGTTCCCAGCGCGAACACCTGACCGGCGCGAAAATCCTCGAAATACAGCCGCTCGCTCACAAGGCGTCACACATTGAACCGGAAATGCATCACATCGCCATCCTTCACGACATATTCCTTGCCTTCGAGCCGGAATTTGCCGGCTTCGCGCGCCCCTGCTTCGCCGCCATGGGCGACATAATCGTCATAGGCAATCACTTCGGCGCGGATGAATCCCTTTTCGAAATCGGAATGGATCACCCCGGCGGCACGGGGTGCGCGTGCGCCTCTCTCAACCGTCCATGCGCGCGCCTCTTTCGGCCCCGCGGTGAAAAATGTGATCAAACCAAGAAGTTCGTAGCCGGCGCGGATCAGCCGGTTCAATCCGGGCTCCTGAAGGCCAAGCGAGGCGAGAAACTCGTCGCGTTCCGCCGGCGGCAGCTGCGTCAGCTCTTCCTCAATCCGGGCGGAAATGTCGATCGATCCGGCGCCCTGCCGTTTCGCCAGTTCGGCGACTCGGCGCGAACGTTCGTTGCCGTTCGCGGCGGAAGCTTCGTCCACGTTGCAGACATAGAGCACGGGCTTTTCCGTCAACAAACCCAGTTGGCTGTAAGGCGCGCGCTCCTCGGGCGTCAGTTGCGCCTGCCGTGCAGGCTGTCCCTCGTGCAACAGTCGCAGTGCCTTCTGCATCAGACGGAATTGGGGCTCGGCTTCCTTGTCGCCGCCCTTGGCGCGCTTCTCCAACGGCAAAATGCGCCGCTCCAGGCTTTCAAGGTCGGCAAGCATCAGCTCGGTATCGATCGTCTCGGCGTCGGAAACGGGGTCAATACGCGACTCGACATGAGTCACATTGCCGCCCTCGAAGCAGCGCAGCACATGCAGGATCGCGTCCGACTCGCGAATATTGGCGAGGAACTGGTTGCCAAGACCCTCGCCTTTCGAGGCGCCGCGCACGAGACCGGCAATGTCGACAAAAGATATCCGTGTCGGCACGATCCGCGCCGATTTGGCGATTGCCGCCAGTCTGTCCAGCCGCGCGTCGGGAACCGCCACGTCGCCAACATTCGGCTGCACGGTGCTGAACATATAGTTGGCAGCTTCGGCGGCTCCCGCTTGCGTCATGGCGTTGAACAAAGTGGATTTGCCGATATTCGGCAATCCGACGATGCCGCATTTAAACCCCATCGCTCTTCTCCTCACGCTTGGGCTTTGGCGGTTTGGGCGGCCGGATCAGAAGCGCAACGCGGTTCATGAAACCGGAATCGTCGTCGCGCGCGAGCCAGGGAACCGCTTCTGCGATGGCGTCAAGCAACGGCGCGAGCCATTCGCGGTCGGCTTTGGAGAAATCGTGCAGCACGTAGCTCAGCACGGCCGGGGCACCGGGATGACCGATGCCGATGCGGACCCGGCGGTAGTCGGGCCCGAGGGCCGCGGTGATGGAACGCAACCCGTTGTGGCCGGCATCGCTGCCGCCGGTTTTCGCCCGCAATTTGCCGGGGGCAAGATCCAGCTCATCATGGATGACGACCACGGCATCCAACGGCAGCTTGAGATAACGCGCTGCGTCGCCGACCGAATCGCCGCTGTCGTTCATGTATGTCATCGGTTTCAGCAGCAGAGTCTTGCGGCCCGAAATGGCGCTCTCTGAGACCAGGCCGCGATAGCGCGGCCGCCACGGCGGAAACCGATGATGTGCGGCAATCGCGTCGGCCGCCATGAATCCGACATTGTGGCGATGGCGTGCGTAAGATTCGCCGGGATTGCCGAGTCCGGCAATCAACAGGGGAGTATCGGTCATGGCGCGGTTTGGATGTCCGGCCGGTTACTTTTTCTCGGGGGCTTTGCCGCCGGCGGCAGGCGCTTTGCCCGCCGCGGCACCAGCAGCCGGTGCAGGAGCCGCGCCAGGCGCGGCGCCGGGTACAGCCGCAGCGCCTTCGGCGCCTTCGACCAGTGCGGCAGCTTCCTCTCCTTCGACCGCAGCCGCAGCCTGCGGCGTCTCCTCGACAAAGGTCGTCGGTGGGGCAATCGTCGCGATCGTGAAATCGCGTTCCTTGATCATCGGTTTCACGCCTTCGGGCAGCGTGAAGGCGGAGATGTGCAGGCTGTCGCCGATGTCGAGACCTGACAGATCGCCCTCGATGAATTCCGGTATGTTATCAACCGGGCAAAGCAGCGCCACTTCGTGGCGCACGATGTTCACCACGCCCCCGCGCTTGATGCCGGGCGAATTCTCCTGACCTCGGAAATGCACCGGAATATCCAGCGTGATCTTGCCTCCCGGCGTCAAGCGTAGAAAGTCGATATGGACCGGCCGATCGGTGACCGGATCGAGCTGGACTGCGCGCGGGATGACCCGGGTCTTTTTCCCGCCCACTTCCAGCATCACCAGAGTCTGCAGCAATGCGCCGGTGCCATACACGCGGTCCAACGAATGTGCATCGATCTGCACCGGCGCCGGATCGGCCGCGCCGCCATAGACGATGCCGGGAATCTGGCCGGTTTTGCGTGCCCGATAGGCCGCGCCCTTGCCCGTCTTGCCGCGGGGTTCTGCCTTCAATTCCAGTGTTTCGCGCATCGGCGTGTCCCAGTGCTCTCAGCTTGGCAAAATCTTCCCGCCGCACAGCTGGCCCTTTGAGGGGCAGGGCGGGGAGCGGAGGCTTTTAGCGAATGACCCGCGGGAAGGCAAATCGGGGCCGGAAGGTGCTATGCTTGAGCTATAGCCGGGGGGAAAAACCATGCCGATCATCAATTGGGTTGCAGTGGCGGTTGCCTGGATTGCCGGCTGGCTGGTGCATGGCATCTGGTACATGATTTTTAGCCGGCCGTGGATGCGGGCCCTGGGCTGGACCGAAGCCGACATGCAGTCGGCGGGTGGCCGGCGGCGCATGCCGGTTGGCCCGATGATTACGTCATTCGTGGCCGAACTGATCATGGCCGTGATGCTCGCCGGCATCATCGGACATATGGGAAACCCGACGATCACGATTGGTTTGGTCTCCGGAGCGCTGGTGTGGTTGGGCTTTGTCGTGACCACGCTTTCGGTCAACTATGCCTTTCAGCGCCGTTCTGTCGTCCTGACCGTGATCGACACTGGCGCATGGCTGGCTGTGCTTCTGGCGCAGGGCGCCATACTGGGCCTGTTCGGTTGAGGAACGTGCGATGAAGAGCCGGATATTGCTTGTTTGTCTTCTGGGTGCAGCCGAAGCCGCGATGGCGCAGGATTTGCCGTCCTCATCGGTCCCTCCGCCCAAAGACATTCCATTTCCCGGTCAGATTCGTCTCGCTGTCGATGCCACAGACACCGTGCGGCACATCCTCCGCGTTCATGAAACGATTCCGGTCGCCGGCGGCACCGATCTGATCCTTCTCTATCCGCGCTGGCTGCCTGGAAATCATAACCCGTCGGGACGGATCGACGAGCTCTCCGGACTTGAAATCCACGCCGGCGGCCAGCGCATCGATTGGGTTCGCGATCCCGTAGATGTCTATGCGTTCCACGTCCGTTTGCCGGCGGGCGCGAATTCGCTGGATATCGACTTCCAGGTGGCGACGCCAACCGATGGCGATCAGGGCCGGATTGTCATGACACCCGAGATGCTGAATCTGGAATGGAACGAAGTGGCACTTTATCCGGCGGGATATTACGTGCGGCGCATCATGTTTGCCCCATCGGTCAAATTCCCGCACGCGTGGCAATTCGGATGTGCGCTTCAAGGCCAGACGCAAGGCGATACAACCGCGTTCAACACCGTCGATTTCGAAACATTGATCGACTCACCGCTGGACGCCGGGCTCAACTTCCGCCGTGTTCAGCTCAGCGCCGCTCCAGTGCCAGTGTGGCTCGACATTGTCGCCGATCGCGGCGACGAGCTCGAATTCAAGCCGGATCAGATTGAAGCCCACCGTAATCTGGTATCGCAGGCTTACAAACTGTTCGGATCGCATCATTACGATCACTATGATTTCCTGCTGTCGCTGTCGGATACCATGGGCGGCATCGGCCTCGAGCACCATCGCTCGAGCGAGGACGGCACGGTGCCTGCCTATTTTACGGAATGGGACAAGAACGCCGACACGCGCGACCTGCTCTCGCATGAATTCACCCATTCCTGGAACGGGAAATTCCGCCGCCCGGCCGATCTGTGGACGCCCAGTTTCAATGTGCCGATGCGCGATTCCCTGCTCTGGGTCTATGAAGGGCAGACGCAATACTGGGGTTACGTGCTCGCCGCGCGCTCGGGCCTTCTGACCAAACAGCAGGCGCTGGATGCGATTGCTGCCACGGCTGCCGCCTATGACAATCGCAAGGGGCGGGAATGGCGCCCGCTGGAAGACACGACCAATGATCCGATCATCGCCATGCGCCGGCCACTGCCATGGCGGAGCTGGCAGCGTGCCGAAGATTATTATTCCGAAGGAGAACTGATCTGGCTCGATGCCGACACGCTGATCCGGCAGATGAGCGGCGGGAAAAAATCACTGGACGATTTTGCCCGCGCGTTTTTCGGCGTCGATGACGGCTCATATCAGGACGTGACTTACACGCTTGACGACGTCGTCAAGACGCTCAACGCAGTCGCGCCGTATGACTGGGCAGGGTTCCTGCATCAGCGGCTCAACTCGACGGGTGAAGGCGCGCCGCTGGACGGCATCACGCGCGGCGGCTATCGGCTGGTCTATAACGACACACCGACCGATTTCTTCAAAGCTGCCGAGACGCGCCGGAAGACCACGGACCTCACCTATTCGCTGGGATTCATTATCGGCCGCGAGGCAAAACTCACCGACGTGCTGTGGGAAGGTCCGGCCTTTCAGGCGGGCTTGACGGTGGGGACCCAGATCGTCGCGGTCGACGGTGTCGCCTATGACGGCGACCGGCTGAAAGACATCGTCAAGGAGGGCAAAACGTCGCGCGAGCCGATTGAGTTCATCGTCAAGAACGGCGACCGCTATCGCACGGTCAAAATCGATTACCACGGCGGGTTGCGCTATCCGCATCTCGAAGCGACCGGTGGTGCGACACTTTTGGATTCAATTCTCGCCGCCAAAAACTGAGGCGTGATATCCGACTGGATCGAATGACGCGCGGCCATAATCGGTTAAAGTAGTCCCGTCCATCAGGGAGGGACACATGGCTGGACGCTGGAAAAATCCCACAGAACTCACGCCGGTCGCGGGCAACGGATTGCTTGATCGCCGGATGCTGCTGTCGAGCGGAATGATGTTTGCAGGCGCCGCGGCGGTCAGCGCGGCGGCTCCGACGGGGGCTGCCGCCGAACCGCTCGCGAACGATCCGTGGAGCCTCACGCCCGGCGCGCCGATTCCGCCTTATTCCACTCCGGCGCATCCTGAAGCGGCGAAGATTGCGCATCTGGTTGTGCAGAACAACGGCATCGGCACGTCGCAGGCGCGCACGCCGCATCATCTGCTGGATGGCATCATTACGCCGAATGGAGTCCATTACGTCGTCGCCCGGGCCGGCGCGCCGGACATCGACCCGGACAAGTATCGGCTGGTCGTCCACGGCATGGTCAGGCAGCCGCTGGAATTCTCGCTCAACGACCTGATGCGCTATCCGATGGAATCGCATGTCCGCTTTCTCGAGTGCGGCGGCAATTCCGCTCCGATGTGGTCGAAGACGCCGCTGCAGGGGACGGTGCAGCAGCTCCATGGTCTGTTGTCATGCTCCGAATGGGGAGGCATCCGCGTCTCCACCCTGCTCGACGAAGCAGGAGCCGATCCGGGAGCGTCGTGGGTGATCGCCGAAGGCGCAGACGGCGTGACGATGCAGCGCTCCATCCCGATGACAAAGATTATGGATGATGCCGTGATCGCCTTTTATCAGAATGGTGAGCCGCTGATGCCGTGGAACGGCTATCCGATGCGGCTTTTCCTGCCCGGCTATGAAGGCAATATGAATGTCAAATGGCTGCGGCGCCTGATGGTGACCGATCAGCCGGTCATGGCGATCAATGAATCGCGGCAATACACCGAGCTTCTGGATTCCGGGAAGGCGTGGCGTTTTTATTATCCGCAGGAAGTGAAAAGCGTCATCACGCGGCCCTCGCCGATGATGACCATGCCGTCTCCAGGTTATTACCAGATTTCCGGAATTGCATGGTCCGGACACGGACGGATCGAGAAGGTGGACGTTTCCGCGGATGGCGGCAAATCCTGGGCGCGCGCTGCATTGCAGGCGCCGGTACTGCCGAAGGCCCTCACGCGGTTCCGCATGCCGTGGAACTGGACCGGGCAGCCGGCTGTCGTGATGAGCCGCGCGACCGATGAGGCCGGCAATGTCCAGCCCACGCGCCAGCAATTGATCGCGCAACGCGGCGAGCCGCGGAATACGCCGAACATCAATGGTTTCCCGATGGAGCACGTCAACCAGATTTCTTCCTGGGCCATCGGAGCGAACGGAGCCGTCACCCATGTCTACGTTTAAAAAAGATTCGCCTCTCCCCTTGAGGGTCGAGGGCGTCGCAAATCGGCAAAGGCGATTTGCAGCCCGAGCGGAAGCAGCGCCCGCATTTGCCTTTGATATCAACCCTCCCCTTGAGGGAGGGTCGAAATCGCGGAATGCGATTTCGGGGAGGGGACAGCGAGCGAAGCGAGTGCATTTGCGCTGCAAGGTGAGGGGAGCGTTGCTCACGGCAGCCATCTGTGGACTCACCACCGCCGCCTTCGCCGCCGATGCGCCGAAATTCGGCAAACCGATCAGCGAAGCGGACGCCGCCGGCTGGAATATATCCGTGTTCCCGGACGGCAAGGGGCTGCCCAATGGATCCGGAACGCCGGCGCAGGGCAAGGCGATCTACGCGCAGAAATGCGCGGCCTGCCATGGCGCGAATGGCGAGGGCGGCAAAGGTGGGCCGCGCCTGTTCGGCGGCATCGGCAC
>JAGWSK010000073.1 GCA_028869355.1 Alphaproteobacteria bacterium
CCCTGATGCAGCACGTCGGTATTGTTTTCGGCGCACACGCCCTCCGCCCAGTTTCGCCTGACATGCATGTAGGTGACATTCCCGGTCCACGGCGTGGTGAACACTTTGGGATCTTCGACCCGCACCTCGACACGCAGGCCCTTGTCGTACCCGTCGTCGATCCGCGCCGCGCCATTGGGCCCTACGAATGCGGAGCTGCCCTCGCCGCCACACACGCAGCCGTCGCGCTTTTCCTGTTGCATCAGCGCGTCCCTGGCCTCGTTCGTGCTGATCAGGCGATAGCGCTCGACCACGTGCATCACGTCGCTTTGCGGCGTGCCAAAGCGGTCCGCCGTCGTCCAGGGCATCACCTTGATACCCTCCGTATCCACAACCAGCGTGTCACCTTCGTAGTGGCCGATGGAATCACCGGCGGTGGCCGGTTTCAGATTGCGCGGATGCGCGGAGTTCAGGCGCACATGCCGCACCTGCTGATTATTATTGTAAAGAATGACGACCTCGTCCTTGCGCTGAAGCAACTGCATGCCGAGCTGAATGGTGAACAGATAGGGCGGCGAGAGGGTCGCACACTGATTGGACGGATCGGGAAAATCGTGACCTGCGGCCGACATCTCGCCGCGCTGTTTCACCACCGCGGCGGCTTCGGGCCGCAAGATCGGATTCATGTAATCGCCGACCAATGGCACCGGATCGCCAACCACGATCGGCTCGCTCGCAAGCGCTCCGGCGCGGCGCAGATTGCGCAGCGGCTGCGGACCCGTGGCGCCGGTCGGCTCGAAATTGAACACGCTGCGGCCCCAGACGCCCGAGAAATCCGGAATCGCGTTCTGGCCATTGGCAATCGCCGGCAAAACCAGCGCTGCGACGGCACTGGCCACGAACAAACATGTCTTCATGCGCGCACCCAAGGAACGCTAACCGGCCACCGGTTGTGCGTTGTCAGGCTAACACAAGCGCGCGCCGCTCTCTACCTCTGCGCGTTGATCCCGGCACGCTCAACCTGTTGGTTCTTTACGATTATCCTGCCCGGCCGTCGGCTGGCGTGCGCCGCCGTTTCGCGGAATGGGAATTTTGGCGAGGGACCAAACTTCAACCCTCCGAAGCCTTGGCGGAGGAGGGTTCAGAAGGATTGCCAGGTCCCGGCGGTCGGCACCTGCCCTGCCCCGGGCTTGCTGTAATCGCACACACCGGCAGCAAAAATACTCTTCAGTTCGGCAATATCCGCATTGCCGAGCTTGCCATCGTAATCGGCGGGATCGACGGGCTTGAGCTGACATTTCAGTACGTTGTTGGCCAGCGGCTCGCCCGCCACCATGCGCGGAGTCGAATAGGACGGGTAAAGACGATTGCATCTGCTGTCGCCGCGCCAGGTCTGGGTCTCGGCAATCCTGACAGTACCGCCATCGGTGAAACAGGCATCCGCCAGATCGGCGGGCCTCGCCCGCGCGATCTCTGTCAGGGTGGGCCGTACCCCGTTGCCGGTGCCGAGATTCGTCAGCCACTGGTCCATTTGCGTGAGCGCGTGGCTCAATACCGGGCTCTCATCGGAGAACAGCCCGCGCGTGCCCGGCAATCCCGATTCCACCAGCATCACCTGATTGGCGGAGGAGCCATTCGCCATCTCCAATCGCGCACGCATGGAGAAAGAGTGGAAGCGCGAATGCTCTTCGGCGGAATTTTCCGGCGCATCCACATATCCGCGGTAATCAATGATCGGCGTGCTCTTCAGTCCGAGCCCGCCATAGGTGATCTGGCCGGTCGCGTAGGCGCGCTTGAGCGCGGTCACGCCGGCCTCGCCCCGCGCCGTGCTGTAATTGCCATCACTGTCAAAACCGCCGATGGCGCGATTGAGGTCAAGAAAGTGCTGCGCGGAAATGGCGCCGGATTTGAGCGCCGCGAGGCCATACTGGACGCCAACATTATCCCAGGGCCGGCGCGCCGCGCCGGTCGTCCCGTCCCGGCCGAAGACGTTGACCGTATGGTCGTACACATCGCAGCGGACGCCGCCTGGATTGCGCGTGCGGTCAAAGCGGACGCTTTCCGGGATTTCCGGCTTGCACGCGCCCGTTTGGGCTTTGATGCGCACCGCGAGCGGCGCAAGCGTTCCTGCGGTTGTGGCATTGGGATAACCCGTGGTGGCCGCCTGCTCTGCTTCGCTCCAGTGGAATTTTGTCTGCTTGAAGTAATGCTGCATCAGATCGGCGTCGGCGAGATTCAACACCATGCCGCCGACGACTTCGGGAAAACTGCAGCCGACGAGGATGCCGTCGACCAGCCCGGGATAGGCGTCGGCAATCGGATGAAGCTGTTCGCTGCCGCCGGAACAGCCCACCCCGATGGTGAATTTCGGCACGCCATAGGTTTTGATGAAGCGTTCCTTCACCATCGCCAGCGTTTCTGCCGCCAGCACCATGTTGCAATTGTTTCCGAATACATTGAGCGTGGAAGAGGCAACCGCATAACCCTGGCGCAGCATCAGATCTTCAAGAATGCCGCGATTGCCAATGCTTGATCCCTGTACGTACCAGCCGCCGACGCAGCCGCCGCCGAAGGTGTAGACGAGCTTGCCGTTCCAGGCCGGCGGCGGTGCAGTGAAAGTAACGGCGGTGGCGGGATTTGCGAGCACTGCGGTCTGGTAGATGGCGCGATTGATCGTGCCGGTCTCCACCCGCACGACATAGGGCACATTCTTCCCCTCAGTGGTCCGGGTTTCGGCCAGATCAGCCGGTGTGGCGCCGGCAGGCAATGGTCTGAACTCCCCGCCCCTGGTCCGGTAAACGTAATCTATCCGCGTCTTCACCGAGCAGTCGGCATCGATCTCCGGTCCGAGTGTCGCTTTCGACGCGGGCAGGACGAATTTCGCAGTCATGCAATGGAACGGCGTCTCATGCGGACCCGAAAACACGGGGCCGGTGATGGGATGATTGACGAGCACGAGTCTGGTGCCGCCCGCATCGAGAATGTTGTCGCCCAACTTTAATCCGCCAACCAGGCCAATCCGCCCGCCATGTCCGGCGCGCGTGAATGAGGCAGTCACATCGCGGCCATTGAGTGTCACCGGTCCATCGCCGTTGACTTCGACCAGCGCGTCGCCGCCGCTCACAAAACGAGGCTGCGACGACAGCACCGTAATGGCGGTGGATTCAGCATTGACATGCGCGACTGCAAAAGCGGTCGCGGCAAACATCAGTGCGGTGACGTGCCGGATGTCCATGTGGCGCCTCCCGGTTCGGGAATGGGGCGAACAGCTCCTGCCCCGTAACCAGTCCCATTTTAGCCCGGTGCGTTATCCGGCCCAAGCTGATCCGTGTTGATCTGTGACGGATCAAGACCGCTGAGCGGCGGCTTGAC
>JAGWSK010000074.1 GCA_028869355.1 Alphaproteobacteria bacterium
TCCGGTAAACGAACCTGCCGAGTCGAGCGCCTGGCGCAGACCGTATGCGGCGCCGCGCTGTCCCGTCCGCGCCAGGTCGCCGATCATGGCATCGCGTGGTGCTCCGCGAAAGCCTTTCCCGATGCGATCCGAAAACCGTGCGGCCAGAACGACCGGTGCGGTTGGCGCAATGGCAAACAGCGGTTTGGAAAGGGCACCGAGACCGTAGCCAATGATGGCGAGAACTTTTCGCTTTCCGGTCTTGTCCGAGAACCAGCCCGAGAAGAGCTTGGAGATTGACGCGGTTGCTTCGCCGATGCCTTCAATCGCACCAACCATTTCCACGCTTGCGCCGAGCGCGGTGACGAGGAACACCGGCAGCAGGCCGTGGATCATTTCCGACGAAATGTCCATGAACAGGCTGACTAATCCGAGCGCCCACACGCCCCGGGGGATATCGCGCAGCCCCGCGCGGGGCTGCTCTTTCGCTGCTATCGTCACGTCCGGAGAATAAGGCGTTTCCCGCCAACCCGCCTACGCTGAAAGCTTCCGCCTTCGCTCTTCGAGCTTCGGCGGACAGGTCGGCGGGCGAGCTGTGGGCATTTGGTCCGCTGAAGTCTCGACGAAGGCGGAACTGTCCTGCGCAGAAAACGCGCAAATGACAAAGCAGTAGAGCAGGTTCCATCTGGCCGGAACCTGCTCTGGGAGCACTCTTTCGATTCAAAACAATTGCAAAATGCCCTGGAGCGGGTCCGTTGAAATTATCTGCTTTACGCATTGCTGAAAGAGGTTCCTCTTGCGCAGGAAAATCGACCTATGCTTAAGATTCATCGGGGCAGGACGGTTTGAATGGATGATCCGAAGGCGAAAGCCCTCATTTTCCGTGAACGCGCCGAGGAAGTCCGCAATGTCGCCGAGATGGTGAAAGGCGAAGTTGCCCGCAAGATCCTGCTTCGTGTCGTCGCCGACTACGAAGAACTCGCTCGCCAGCAGGAGGCGATGTTGCGGGCCGGCGAATCGCCCGCTCGTGCGGCGGCATCTTCAGCGGGTCGATCTGCTAAATAACTTCCCCGGCCCTGGGGACGGTTGCGCAAATGCAGGCTTTCCCCGGGGTGTTATCCGCGCTTACGCGATTTCTCAAGCTTCCCCTTGAGGATCGCCTTTTGCCAACGGTGGCCTCCCCCTTGTGGGGAGGCACGCGCCCGCACGCGGCGCGCCGCGGCGAATTTGAGGAAAAGGCGTGCAAGGCACGCCGGGCACTTCGGAATTCGCGGGTGGGGGTGTTCTGGACGCTCCCCGACTCAAAAAAGCTGCGCTTTTCGACCTCCCGGCCAAGGGGAGGTGCTGCTAGCGGCACTCGATCGAGGTGCTACCTTTTTGATTTCGCCAGTCCGGCTGCGCCGGACTGGTCGGGGCCGCGTTTGCGGTATACCCACACACTCGCAGGTGGCAGATTCGCCCAGACATAAGCCGCCCGCCGTACCAAAATCCCGCGCGGTGGTTTCACCGGCGCGAACAAGCCATAGGAAAACTGGACCATGGGCGCGCCGGGCTGCAATCGCCGGAATGCGGCTTCCACCAGCGCGCAGCGCTTGTCCGCCGGATGATTGAGCAGCGGGATGCCGGAGATGATCGCCGCAAACTGTTCATAACCGCGCTTCGGCAGCGAGCCGTCGAGATCGAAGGCGTCGCCGCGGATCACTTTTATGCCGGGAAATTCGGCGGCAATGGTTCGGGCAAAATTGGCATCCCACTCGATCGCGATCATGCGCTCGGGCGCAATGCCCCGCTTGAGCAATTCCCGGGTCATGGAACCGGTGCCAGGGCCAAGCTCAAGCACAGGATCTTCGGTATGCGGATCGACCTGGGCGGCGACGGCGCGGGCCAGCGCCGGACTGGATGGCGCGATCGCCCCTACATTGGTCGGGTTGGCGATCAGGCCGCGCAGAAACAGCAGCTGCTCGCGCAACGGGTTGTCCTTCACCGACTGACCTGCCCGCAACTCCCCCGCCTCGCCTGAATGACGCCATCTGCTTGCATTCAATTCGGCCGCGGTTCAACCCCCAATTTTTCACGGGACCTCTTTTCCCGGATAACCAAGCGTGAGGGTCAGCCCACGCACTGCCCACCTTTTGGAACCTTTGGCGCAGGGCTTTTTCTATCCACAGCCAGGTAACGTCAGTTTCCACAGCCTTATCCGCAGAGCCCGTTTTCGCCTCACTTGGGATTCCGCATCATGGCTGCCGCATGCCGCCGGCGCGGAGAATCTGGTTTTGCTGGTGCCCGTCCCGCGGCTACTGAGACAAAAGCAAATAAAAGTCACACAAGTGGCCATATTTCAGCCGCTGCCGGGGCTGAAAGAATGGCGAGACCCTGGGCGTAGTTCAGCTTTGGTTCACCTGCCTTTGGCTATTCAGAACCTCGAAATTCGAATTCGGAATTTCCAAATTCGAGGAAATCGCGACGAGTGAGGAGATGAAAATGCGTAGAGTTTTATTGGCAGGAGCGGCCGTGGCGATTGCTGCGGTCGCGACGGCGGGAAGTGCCGATGCGGCATGGCGCGGCGGATTTTATGGTCCGCATTTCTTTGTCCGTCCGACGTTCGGTTTTGGCATCTATGCGCCGCTATGGGTGCCGCCGCCGGTTTATTACGCACCGCCGCCGGTTGTGGTGCAGCAGGGTTATTTGGCGCCGCCCCCGGTGACAGTAGCACCTGCCGAGCCCAATCCCGGCTTCTGGTATTACTGCAATAATCCACAGGGCTATTATCCCTATATCCAACAGTGCGGCAGTCAGTGGATGACGGTGCCGGCCAACCCAAACGGCGCTGCTCAGTAAGCGTCCGCCCACCAGGCCACGCCTCCGTTTTCAGGCTCAGATTAAAGGGCGGCTTCGAGCCGCCCTTTTGTTTGCCGGGCGGGGAGTCAGTTTGGCCCCCTGACGTTCGGTCGAGATGAGCCGGTCTGCTTTGCGGCCAACAACGGACCTTGAGGCGCGAGTTCGTCACGTCGCAAAATCGCCAACAACAGACATTCGATTGATGTCTCTGGACCTCACTCCGCGAAGTCAGCCGACGCGGCGGCGCAATTGCTCGAACTCGCGCGCCACGGCCGGGATCGTCAGCCGCATCTGCTCCTCGGTGTGGTCCAGTGTAATGAAGAACCGCAACCGCGCCGACCGGGCCGACACAGCGGGCCACATAATCGGCTGGACGTGAATCCCGTGCTGCAGAAGCGAGCGGGATAAAGCGACCGCGACGTACTCGTCACCCACGATCAGGGAGCTGATCGGCGCATCTTCGCTGCCGCTCACGTCGAGTCCCCATTCGCGTGCCAATTGGCGAAAAAACCGGGCACGCTCCTTCAGTTCCCGGGGGCGGTTCGGCTCGCGCTCCAATACATCCAATGCAGCGATGGCGGCAGCGGTATCGGCCGGCGCCAATCCGACGCTGAAGATCAGTCCCGGGCAGGAATATCGGAGAAATTCAATCAGTTCTCCGTCACCTGCTATGTAACCACCGCTGCTGGCGAGCGCTTTGCTCAACGTGCCCATATGCACATCGATGGTATCGGGGGGGACATCTCTGTCCTCGCATATTCCGCGTCCGGTCGGTCCCAAAACCCCCATCGAGTGCGCCTCATCGACCATGAACAGGAGGTCGTGCCGCCGGGTGAGTTCCGCGGCACGTGCCAGATCGAGCTTCGTACCGTCCATGCTATACAGGCCTTCGGCAATCAGCAGACCGCGATTAAACGTTGTCCGGTGCGAAGTCATCAAACTGTCGAACTCGCCCCATTCACCATTCGCAAAGGTGAAGTTGCGGCCACCCGACAATCGCGCACCCGTCACAATGCTGTTATGTGCTGCGGAATCGGTGATGACCGCGTCGGGATGGCCAACGAGCTGCGCAATCACACTGACATTCGTCAGATACCCGCTGATGAATATTATGGCATCGTCGGTACCCAGGAACCGGGCAAGGCGCTTCTCCAACTCGATATGCAGGTCGATCTGACCCGATACGATGCGGCTGGCGGACGCCGATGTGCCGTACCTGTCAATCGCATTTTGGGCCGCGCGCGATACGGCCGGATGCCCCGACAGCCCAAGATAGTTGTATCCGGAGTAGTTTATCAGTTCCTGGCCGTTCCAACGGATGACACTTCCGCTGATCCCGTCACGGGGCTGAAAAAATGGACTGGCAGTGACACCGTTTCTGATCGCATCCGCGATGCGACGCTGCAAATAGCGGTAGGCTGGCAAGCTCTCGACAAATGCGCTCACGTGAGACCGGCGATCACCGGCATGACGAAACCCTTTAGGAATTTCAACCTTGTCAGGTGTGTCCACCTGCGGCCCCCCGCTGCCCGATTCGGGCACTGTCACAAAAACGTAGCCGGAAATGCCGCGCTTGAAAACTGTCGCTGACACATTTTGCACCGCTCGCAGGCTGACGCAAGAATCGGCAATTCCGTTAATCTTGTTAAGAGGCCATCGGTACAACCCGCCGGGCGGTTCAGTACTCCGCTGCAACCCCGCAAAAACTCAGAGCGTCTTTTCGTATATCCTGTAGCGCTTTTATGGATCGCGGCAGATAATGGCAAGCACGACTATTCTGGTCACGGGCGCGTCGAGCGGCATCGGCGCGGCGCTCGCGAAAGTTTATGCGACGCGTGCCACGAATCTTGTTCTTTGGGGTCGTGATGCAGAGCGACTCGCGCAAACAGCCCGCGTATGCCGAAACCTCGGAAGCGCAGTGCAAACGCTGCAGTTCGATCTGCGCAACATCGGCGAAATTGCCGGCCACATCAGGAATTTTGATGCCGAATGGCCGATCGACATTGCGATTCTCAATGCCGGGCTCGGTGGCGCCGCATCCGTCGATCATGCGGCCGAATGCGCCGAGCGGTCATCGGATGTGGCGACAGTGAATTTCACCGCGTCGGTCGTCGGGGCAAACGCCGTAGCGGAATGCATGGCCACGCGCGGGCGTGGGCATATTGTTCTGATGGGTTCGGTCGCTGATACCGTCCCCTTGCCCATGGCGCCGACCTATTCCGGCAGCAAAGCCGGCCTGAAAATGTTCGCCGAATCGCTCGCCATCAGGCTCGAACATCACGGAATCAGGGTGACCATAGTCTCGCCCGGTTTCGTCGACACCGCCATGAGCCGACAGGTTCATGCACCCAAACCGTTCATGATCAGCGCCGAAGATGCGGCGGCAATCGTCAAACGCCGGCTGGAAAAGCGCGGACGACGCATTGTTTTACCCTGGCCATACGGAATCCTTACAATTGCCTTTCGTTGGCTTCCGGGTCCCTTTCGGCGGACCGTACTTCGGGCAATGCCCCGAGGCTGAACCGGGCGCGCTGAATTTCACTTCGCTTTGACCGGTCATGGCGATTTTGCGAGAGTACAGTCGCGCAGTCCGGTACTTCGCGAGTTCACTCTGCCACGGGGGCGTTGAAAGGAGTTATGGGCCAACATCCGCGCGAAAAGGCCCGGACGGCTGGACACATCCTGATATCCAGTCTTTCGTTTGAAGCGGCCCTGGCAAGGGTGGCGCTGATTCTCGGCCGGCTTGGTGCTACACCAAACTCGCTGACCTTCGCATCGCTGGTTCTTGCACTTGCCTGCGGTGCAGCGGCCGCAACAGGTGCCTTTCTGATTGCAGCGGCGCTCCTGATCGCCAGCGGTGTGTTCGACCTGCTTGATGGCTCGCTGGCGCGCGCCACCAACCGGATTACCGCGTATGGCGCGCTGCTGGATTCAAGTCTCGACCGGATTTCGGACGCAGCGCCACTCCTCGGGTTGATGATTTTTATTGCACCCATGGGATGGTTCGCCGTGATTCCCGCGATCACACTGGTCGGCGCATTCATGATTTCCTATGTCCGCGCCCGCGCGGAATCACTCGGCGGCAAATTGCCGTCGCTATGGATGCGGCGCAGCGACCGCCTGATTCTGCTCACCGTCGCTTTGCTGGTTGGCCCGATCCATCTTCCTGGCCTGGACGTTCGTGCACCGCTGACAATCCTTTGTCTGGCTGTCTTAGGTATTCTGAACCTTTGGGCGTTTATTTCGGCTCTGTTGGCCGCCAGAGCTTGCCTCCCCAGGGGGCCACACCAGGCTCCATGAACGTCGTCACCGGCTGACCAAACATGGCCTTTTCCGGCAGGTTGCATCGGAGACCCCCGATTGCCCATGTGCAGGAACTTTGGGGCAGGTATTGGCTGCTGCCGTTGCTTCCGTCGTTCTATACCGCAGCGATTGCGGCCATCGGTGGATTACGGCCGGTTCACCTGGCCGTAGCACTGGCCATTGCCGCACTCGGGTTTGGTACTACCGCAACGAAGCGTTTTGTTACGATTGCGTATCCGCTGCTCTTCATAGGCGTTGGCTATGACCTGTATGGCTATGCCCAGCCGGCACTCCTCGCAAAAGCCGCACACATCTGCTGGGCGCGGAATCTCGACCTCGACCTGTTTGCCGCGGCTCCAAATCTCACCTGGCAGGATTACTGGGCCATTCACCATACGCCAATTCTGGATTTGTTTTTTTCCGTTCCATATGGAGGGTTCATATTTATCCTGGCCGGCTACGCGACCTATCTTTCGTTCATCGATGAATTGCGCTCACGCCAATTCATCTGGGCAGTGGCCATCGCCTATCTGCTGGCAATCGCGGTCTGGATGGCAGTCCCGACGGCGCCGCCATGGTACGTCCAGGCCTATGGCTGCGCGGTCAATGTCTCGGCGCCGGCGGGCGCAGGCGGCCTGGTGCGAGTCGACCACCTGCTGGGAATGACCTATTTCCAGGAATTCTACGGCCACAGCCCCGCGATTTTTGCCGCATTCCCGTCAATGCACTGCGCGTTTCCCGTAATCGGACTGCTTGTGGGATGGCGCGGCGCCACATGGGTCACGCGCCCAATCCATGTGTTTTACGCGCTCGCGATGTTTGCCGGGAGCATTTACCTGGATCATCACTGGATTGCCGACGGAATCGCCGGCTGGTGCGTCGCTGCCGCCGGCGCGTATGTCTCATCGCCAATCCTTGCGCGCCTTGGATACTCACCACCAGGCGGAGAACGCCTGGATCCCGACGCGGTCGTTGTGGCCTGAGCGGTTTGGGCCATTTGTCAGTGCATTGATGGACGATGCGGCGGTTTCGATCGGAAGTCCGCGCGCCGGAACAACGCGGCGGGGTATGCCCCGCCGCGCGAGATGTCCCGAAATCCAGACATCATCGACGAAGCGCAGTTCCGCAGGCCAGCCACGGAAATCGTGAACCGCCCCGTCGAGAGCGCCCGGCGGGATCAGGTATCCCCAGGTGCCCAGAAGCACGTCAACCGGCGTGGCCGCGCGA
>JAGWSK010000075.1 GCA_028869355.1 Alphaproteobacteria bacterium
ATGTAATTGCCGGAATGCCGGAAGGAGTCTTTGAAGGCACCAAAGACAAACGGCCACCTCAAAGGCGAAAAGGCCTGTGACCATCCGATACCTTCTCGACAGCGACATTTGCATCTACATCCGACGCAAGAGGCCCCCGGCGGTCGGTGCGAAGTTCGACCTCCTGACACCGGGCGAAGTCGCGATGTCGGTTATTACGTATGGTGAATTGTTTAGCGGCGCGGTCAAAAATCCCGATCCTCGAGCTCTGCCGGAATTGGCGAGAATGGCAGCATTGGCGCCCGTACTGGGTCTTTCCGAAGGAGCCGGAGAGATTTACGGGCGCATCAGAGCGAAACTGGAAACTCAGGGCAGGAACATAGGTAACAATGATCTCTGGATCGCAGCGCACGCCATTTCGGCCGATCTCACCCTCGTAACCAACAATGAGCGGGAGTTCCGACGCATTGACGGGCTGAAAATCGAAAACTGGGCAAAGTAATCAGGGTTGCGGCAGGGAATTCTCCTCAGACTCCTTCAATACCCCGCGCTTGATCTGGTCGCGTTCCATGGATTCGAACAGCGCCTGGAAATTGCCTTCGCCGAATCCCTCATCGCCCTTCCGCTGAATGATCTCGAAAAAGATCGGCCCGATCAGATTGGTGGTGAATATCTGCAGCAGGATTCCGCCCTTCTTCGATCCATCGGCGAGAATTCCCAGCGACTTCATGCGGTCCACCGGCTCCTCATGCCCCGGCAGGCGCTCATCCAGCATTTCGTAATAGGCGTCCGGCGGCGCTTCGGCGAACGGCACGCCGCGCGACTTCAGCGTCTCGACCGTCGCATAGATGTCATCGGTGGACAGCGCCACATGCTGAATGCCCTCGCCCTTGTACACTTCGAGATATTCCGCAATCTGACTTTTTTCGTCGGCTGATTCGTTCAGCGGGATGCGGATATTGCCATCCGGGCTGGTCATTGCGCGCGATTTCAATCCGGTCAGCTTGCCTTCGATGTCGAAATATCGGATTTCACGGAAATTGAAGAGGTCCTCATAGAATTTCGCCCAGTGATCCATCCGGCCCCTGAACACATTGTGGGTAAGGTGATCGATGCGGGCCAGCCCGGCGCCCGGCACATGTTCATTGCCGACCGGCACGAAATCGACGTCGTAGATCGTATGCCCGCCATAGCGGTCCACCAGATACAGCGCGCTGCCGCCGATGCCTGTGATCGCCGGAATGTTCAGCTCCATCGGCCCGGTGCGTCCGACAAAGGGTTTCGCGCCGTTTGCCAGCGCCCGTTCATAGGCGGCACGCGCATCCTTCACCCGGAACGCCATGGCGCAGGCCGATGGCCCATGCTGCGCGGCAAAGTTTTCCGCCGGGCTTTTTGGTTCCCCGTTCACGATAAAGTTGATATCGCCCTGCCGGTATTGCGACACCTGCTTCGAACGGTGCCGCCCGACCAACGCAAACCCCAGCCGCTCGAACACCGCCGCCAGCGCCGCCGGATCCGGAGCAGTGAACTCGACGAATTCGAACCCGTCGGTTCCCATCGGATTATCGATCTGCATTGCGCGTTCTCTTTCCGAGTGTCCCGATTCTGAAATTCGCTTGATCCCTATATCGGCATCCATGCGAATTTCAGAATCGTGAGGACACTCGCAACCTTAGATTTCTGGTGTGGTTCCGGTTCCGAAATTCGCTATGTGCCCTATATAGATAACCATGCGAATTTCGGAACCACGACACCAGTGTTGGACGCCATCACCAAATAGATAGGCATGGAAACGCAAAGGCCAAAGGCCGCGCTCCCCGGCCAATGGAATCCCGGTCACACCACACACGCGTTGCGCGGCGATTATTCTCATGTCCGGCCGGATTTCACGCTGGATCAACCGCTTGCCCGCTATACCGACGCCGAACAGGACCGCTGGCGCCGGCTCTATGCGCGGCAAATCGAGCTCATGCCCCGCTATGCGGTGAAGGAATTCCTCGACAGTATCGAAGAGCTTGACGTGTCAGGCGGAATCCCCGATTTCGCCCGCGTCAACCGCAAGCTGGGGCGCCTTTCCGGATTCCAGATTGTCGCCGTCCCGGGCCTGATCCCGGACGACCAGTTCTTCGCCCATCTCGCCAATCGACGCTTTCCCGTGACGTGGTGGATCAGGAACGAAAGCGAACTCGACTACCTCGAAGAGCCGGATGTCTTCCACGACTTCTTCGGTCATGTGCCACTGCTTGCCCATCCGATATTCGCCGATTACATGGTGGACTACGGCAAGGCCGGCCCGCACGCGGTGGCGCAGAATGCCATGCCGCTGCTGTCGCGGCTGTACTGGTACACCATCGAATTCGGCCTGATCCGCGGAGGCGATGGCTTGCGCGTGTATGGCGCCGGAATTCTCTCGTCCAGGGGCGAGACGGTCTATTCTATCGACAGCGATGTTCCCAACCGCATCGCATTCGATCTCGAACGCGTACTGTCGACCGAATATCGCATCGATGCCTATCAGGAGAGCTATTTCGTGATCGACACATTCGATCAGCTTTTCGCCGAAACCCACAAGCCCTTTGCCCCACTTTACGAGCGATTGCGCAACCTTCCTGCCATCGCCCCCAACGCCGTCCTGCCGCGGGACCGCGTGCTGCACCGGGGTACTATTTCTGAAAGGCCACAGTGATGCCGAAATTCGTCTCCTTTCCCCATGTCGCAGGTCGGGCATCACGCCAGGCGCATGCCGACCTGCCGGCCGGCACCTATGAGCGCGAACTCGGCAAGGAAGGATTCTACGGTCCGGCGACCCACATGTATCACCGCCATCCGCCGACCGCCTGGACGTCGTGGGAAGGACCGCTGCGCCCGCGCGCGTTCGACCTGAATCGTCTGGTGCAGCCGGGCGACGGTCTGTCGCCTTTTGCGGCGCCGCCGGTGCTGGGAAACCGCGCGCTCTCGTTAAGCTATTGGACGCTGGCGAGGAACATGCCGGCGCTCGCCCGCAATGCCGATGGCGACCAGCTCCTGTTCCTGCATCAGGGACGTGGCGAGCTGTTCTGCGATTACGGTCATCTCGCACTGGCCGCGGGCGACTATGTGGTAATCCCGCGCGGCACCATGTGGCGGCTAGAACCCGCCGAGCCGATGAAAATCCTGCTGCTGGAAGCGACCAACAGCTCCTATCAGCTTCCCGACCGCGGCATTGCCGGCGCGCATGCGATCTTCGATCCCGGCGTGCTGGATATTCCGGCGCTTGATGATGTCTTCCTTGCGCAACAACAGGCGGGCGAATGCAAGGTGGAGATCAAGCGCCAGAACGAAATCTCCATCGTCACCTACCCATTCAATCCGCTCGACGCGGTCGGCTGGCAGGGCGACCTCACGCCGTTCCGGCTGAATGTCAAAGACATCCGTCCACTGATGAGTCATCGCTTTCACCTGCCGCCGTCGGCGCATAGCTGTTTCG